>CANRVD010000098.1 GCA_947643145.1 uncultured bacterium
CGGATAAAAGGTTCTTGACGGAGGATACGTACAGGGGTAGTGAGAATGACCCGAATACCTTGCATTTGTATGCGTACTGTGCGAATAACCCGGTGAATTATGTCGATCCGAGTGGGCATTTTGGAATATTCTTTATCCCGTGGATTGCAAAAGGAGCGGCAATTGTAATAGGTGGCATTACTCTAACCTATCTTACAACTACAAAAGAGTTTCAGGGGCGTGGGGAAGAGCTATTAGAGGTATTGAGAATACTTTAAGCGGAGCCTCCGAGTATGTGAAGTCAAAGGCGAAGTCTCTATCAAAAGCAATTGGGAAAAGCTTTTCTAAAGCAAAGAGAAAATATGATACTAAGGAATGGCATTATATCGTTGCTCAAAGTCATCCAAAAGCAAAGCCTGCGCGTAAAATAATAAAGAAAGTTGGGATACGTCTGGATAACTGGATTAACCTTATTTATATAAAAAAAGGTCTCCATAAGCGCTTACATCGAAATGACTATTTTAGCATAGTGAATTCTATGATGCAAACTGCTTATCAGAAGAAAGGTAACAAAAGAAAAAATGTTGAAAAGGCATATGGTTACCTAAGAAATTTCATTGGGCAATTAGAACAAATCTCGCCATTTTAAGGAATCTGGACTATGAAGAATTTGAAGATAAGAAAATATTTAGATCTGGCAGAACAAATAATCTGCCAGGTCTGTACACAAAACAATTTAAACAGCGTGAAAAATGCAATTAAACATAAAAATGATTTCCAAATGCAGTGTTCGAGAGGAGGGCTTTTAGTTACAAGAGGATATTACTGCCCAAGTTTAGTCGAGGAAATCTTAATCACAAATGCGCGGCGTGGGAAATTATTAGCTAGCGATACGAAAAAGAGACCGGACTATTATTATTATTTCGATAATGACAAGCTAGTACTGATACAAAAAAATCTCGATAACGAAACTTTCAGATATGAATGGGTTAACCGAGTCGAAGACACTGAAATTTCTTTATATATGGAAGAGAACGAGGTGCGCAGGATAATAATATCAACGTATGATGGAAATCGGATAATTGAAAATATTTTTTTAACAATCTTTTTTTCTAATTGTTTTGACATGGTGCTAGAGACATATAGCTACAAAGAAAATAAACTCGTTTCAGTTATTCGCAAAGATGTCTCGATTTTTAATGATACTGGTCGAGAGGAAATCCATTACTTGGACTTTATTTATAATAGCG
Organism: uncultured bacterium; assembly: GCA_947643145.1. Lineage (GTDB taxonomy): Bacteria > Bacillota > Clostridia > Lachnospirales > Lachnospiraceae > Butyribacter. The sequence continues at coordinate 1,230 of CANRVD010000098.1, forward strand.
ATAAATTGAAGTGTTTTGTTAATGGCAAAACTGAATTGCATATTCCTCCGATAGTAGAGGGTTTAATTACGGGAAAACAGAAAACTGTGAAGAAACCGTTATGTAAAACAGATATTTCCAAAGCCTTGAAAAACGCAGTAACTTCATGGAAAAATGAAAATATTTACGCAATCTCGGTATTTATAAATCATAGCGGAGATGAAGTGACGGATTTTGCTATCAGTTTTAATACAGAAGAACATCAAGTTGGTGAGGAAAGATGGAACTATGCCTTTTGGAATCAGGAAGAAAAAGATTTGATGTATCTTTTGGAAGAAAGAGAGACTGACTGGAAGAAACTTCTGGAACTAACTTCATCTGCAGTACGAAAATTACAAGAAGATGGATTTTTTAAAAAGGTCTTTGGCAAGGATATTGCGGTTATTATCCACGGATATGAATATGAGGACATAGAATTGGAAGCAACCAGAAACGCAAATCCCAATGGACAGGCAGAAGAGTTTTTTGATGCATTGAAGAATTACCGTTGAAGAAAGAAAAAGATAGAACAACTCTTAATAAATCTTAATTTTTTCAACACAATAGCGATAACTTTTTTTCACAGAATCGTCACATTCTATTGGTATACTGAGAGTGTCAAAAGGAGATAGGGTTACAGATTATTTCTTTTGAACGTTCTTTCTTAATTAATATCGCAGCCAAAAGGCTCTACCTAAAAGGTGGAGCCTTTTGGTGTGTTTTTGCATTTTGGACTAGTCCAAAATGCTTTTTTTAATTTTTTGGTACTTTATATTGAGTCTTTTTTTCGTATAATAAAAAAAGATATCATAACTATTTTAAAAATTTTCTAAAAAGGAGAAAGAAAAATGAGCGGAGAAAGTAAGCTTAAAAAGCATATGTTTCACCTGGTGATTATCACCATCGCAGGCGCTATGATTTATGGTATGCCATATTTCAGATCATATTTCTATGACGCCTATCTGGAAACATATCATTTAAACAACACGCAGATGGGTACTTTCGGTTCCATGTTTGGTATTTTTGGAATGATTTCCTATTTATTCGGCGGTGTTGTTGCCGACATGGTTTCCACCAGGAAGCTGATGTCAGTATCTTTGATTTTGACTGGACTTGGTGGAATTTTGCACCTGCTGAATCCTAACTACGTAATGCTGCTGGGTATTTACGCATTATGGGGATTCACTTCCTTGTTCGCATTCTGGCCATCCCTTCTGAAGAGTCTTCGTGAGATTTCCAACGAAAACGAACAGAGTAAAGCATACGGATTTATGGACGGTGGAAGAGGTCTGGTATATGCAGTTGACGGTATTGCGATTGTTTCTATCTTTGGATATTTCAGCAAAAAAGCAGGCGACGCCGCAGGACTTAATGGTGTAATTGTATATTATTCTGCAATTGCAATCGCACTTGGCATACTGCTGTTCTTCATCATGAAAGAAAATAAACCGGATACAACAGAAAAAGTTGGTGAACAGAAAGAAAAAATCAGCCTTGCACAGGTAAAAGAAGTTATCAAGATGCCAGCTGTATGGATTCTGTCTGCAATCCTCTGCTGTACTTATGTAATGAACATTGCATTCTACTATTTTACACCGTATGCAACTTCCAGATTTGGAATGGCGGCAACAGCAGGTGCATTTGTTACAATCGCTGCACAGTATGTAAGACCTATCGCTGCATTTGGCGGTGGCGCTATTGCTGACAAACTGGGAAGATCCAAGGTTATGTATGTTACGTTCTCTATGATGGCTCTGGGTACACTTTTGATGGTGGTTATGGGCAATATGAGTTCTACTTTATTCATCGTGCTTTGTATCATGATTTATGCAGGTATGTACGGTGGTTACATCATGGTATTCTCCATGATGGATGAAGGTGGTGTGCCTATCAGAGTTGCAGGTACTGCAATCGGTTTAGTATGTACACTGGGCTATTTGCCGGAAGTTATCGTTCCGTTCTGCTCCGGTAAGATTCTGGATACTTTCGGAGAAAGCGGTTATCGTTATCTGTTCATTGCAATCGTAGCTATTATGATTGTTGGTATCCTGATGCTAACTGTTTGGGACAGATATGTAAAAAAACTGAGAGCCCAAAACGCATAACCTCTTGCATAATTCGGCGCAGAAGTTTAAAATAATATAAACGACGAATGGAGAAGGCTTTTTGCGCAGAAACCCGCGTGAAAAGCCTTTTTACACAAAAAAAGGGATTGCTTTAGCAGAATAGGATGTGATAGGGTGAAGCTAAAGATCGATAAGGGCAGCAGCATACCGATTTATAAGCAAATCGCACGAGAAATCGAGAAGAAGATTTTATGGGAAGAACTTCCATCAGGCTATAAACTTCCTGCAGAGCGGCGTTTGGCGGAAGAAATCGGCGTCCATCGAAATACTATCATCAAGGCATATGATGTGCTTATTGCTAAGGAACTGTGTGTGGTGTCCAGGGAAAAACCTAAGGGCTACTTTGTCAAGGTTCCGCAGGAAAGCCAGGAGTTTGGAAAGCGTTTTTTTCCTTTAGAAAAAGCTTTTCGCTACGAGTTTCGCAAAGCTGAGAAGCGGTTTAACGACATTTACTGGAAGTCTGAGCCCGATGAGCAGATCCCTTTTGGCGGTTTGATTATGGACAGAAGGTTAAATCCTGTACAGGGGATGGAGCATGTGGTTTCCAGAATTTTTAACAGCAGTAAGGTTGCCAGCACGAAGGAATTTCTGCAGGAGACAGAGAGACTTCGGGAAAACGTCAGAAAGCTTTTGACCAATCAGAACATCTATGTGACTACAAAAAATATCCAAATCTTTGCAGAGAGCAATCAAACAATCACTTATCTGATGATTATGTATCTGCGAGAAGGCGACTGTATTGTGGCAGAGGCGCCTATGGTGCCGGACAATTACAGCATTTTTTATAATCGAGGTATTGAGGTTATCACGATTCCTATGGACGAGGACGGCATGAAGATGGATCTTTTGGAGGAGGCTCTCAGAGAGCGGAAGCCGAAGTTCATCTATACGCAGCCAAACTATCACAATCCGACAGGAATTACCATGTCTCTTGCCAAGCGCCAGACATTGCTTCGCCTTGCAAATACCTATAATGTGCCGGTTATTGAAGAAGATTATCAGAAAGATTTTGTTTATAGCGATCATCAAATTCCAAGTCTTTATGCCTTAGATGCAAATAAAATGGTCATCTATGTAGATACTTTTACGCTGACCTTTCCGTATATGATGAAAATCGGCTATGCAGTAGGTCCGCCGGACTTGATGTATATGATGGGGTATGCTCTTAGCGTGGACGAGACTACTATCGGAGGAATCGGTCAATATTTTCTCAACGAGTATATCGAATCGGGTGAGTTTGAAAAGCATATCAGGTGTGTACAGCAGGTTTACAGTGCCAGGCTTAATCTTCTTTGTGAGGAGCTTGATAAGATTAGTGACAAAGGCATTACTTATAAGAAGCCTAAAGGAGGGCTGCTTTTGTGGTGCACTTTGGAGAACGGTATAAATGAAAGAGAACTTTTTAGAGTTGCTGAAGAAAAAGGTGTTCTAATAACACCCGGCTGGGTGTTTTATGATAACAGTCACAGTAGAAAAGGGCATATTAGGTTGTGTTTTTCTAATGTGACAGATGAGCAGATCAGGCGAGGCATTGCACTGCTGGGGCAGGCCTTGGATGAATGCAAAAGAGTAAAAGATAGGAGAAGAGAAGAATGAATCAATTTGTTGAGTACAGAAGAGAATTCCATCATTATCCGGAAATCGGCTGGAGAGAAATCAGAACCAGTGCCAGAATTGCTGAAATTCTGGAGAAGGAAGGCTACAAATGCCTGATGGGAACCGATGTAATCAATGTCGATACTGTTGGCTTTGAAATGCTTTCTGATGAAGAGAAAAAGGCGGAAATGGAAAGAGCCGTTGCTCAGGGTGCAAAACCGGAATACGTAGAAAGAACGGAAGGCTATCCAGGTGTCATCGCAGAACTGGACACCGGAAAAGAAGGTCCTGTGACCGCATTTCGTTTCGATATAGACTGTTTGCCTTATGAAGAACCGCAGAAAGAAGGCTTCAGACCATTTGATGAGGGGTATATTTCCTGCAACAAAGACTGCGTCCACGCTTGTGGTCACGATGCACACACAGCTATCGGTATCGGTCTTGCATGGGAACTGATGAAGAGAAAAGACCAGCTGAAAGGGAAAATGCGTATCATTTTCCAGCCGGCAGAAGAACGCTACAACGGTGCACAGTCCATCGTCGACAAAGGCCATCTGGACGATGCGATGAACTTTATTTCTGTACACATGGCGCTGACTGCAGAGGGATGGCCGCTGCCATCCAATACCATCGCCTGCGGCTGCAAGGACTTCTTAAGTGACGATCAGATTGATGTTACTTTCCATGGAAAAGCAGCGCATCCTTGCGGTGCTTCTCAGGAAGGAAAAAATGCCCTTTTGGCAGCCTGCACTGCTGCACTGAATCTCCATGCAATTGCACCCCATGAAGAGGGACTTTGCAGAGTCAATGTAGGGGTGCTCAACGCAGGCGTCGTAGTAAATACTATCGCACCGAACGCATTTATGAGCATCGAATACAGAGGACAGACCAGAACTATCGCTGCATATGCCCGTAAGAGAGTGTTCGATATTCTGGACGGCGCTGCAAAAGCACACGATTTGGAATATACTTATGTAGACTTCGGCGAAATACCGGCAGCGCAGAGCAGTGACGCTATGATGGAAGTCATCGAAAGAGCTGCGAAGAAAGTACCTTGGTTTGAAAAAATTCACTTTGAAGGAAATGTTGGAGGTACTGATGACGCTTCTGTTATGATTAACAAAGTACAGGATAACGGCGGAATTGCTACTTATGTAGGGATCGGCTGCGATACCACGCAGACTCTGCACAATGCAGAATTTGATTTAGATGAAGATTCTATTCCGGCAGCTATTGAAATGCTGGTACATGCAGTGGAAGAACTGAATATGTAATGATACAGATGTAGAAGATGTAAAGGCTGCGCTTTGGGAAAACCCGGCGCAGCCTTTTTAAAATTCTTTCCGTTATCTATTCCGTTTACAGTTTTGATTTGGTATACTAAAGAGGTCATAATATAATAAAGAAACGGAAATTCTGATTAAATGAAAGACAGTGAAAACATTTTCTTATATGCAAAAACTGATGCGGATGCTGCGGTTATCCGTGATATAGAGGAGCGGCTGGGCGTTGAAGCAGTGCGGGAGCAGGAAGGGGAACCTTTGGATATTGCACCTGCGTACCTGCAAATAGACCGGGACGGTCTGTCACTGATCGAAAACGGTCATGGGCTGCGCGGTGATTTCAGAAAGCTGCAGCCACGGCTCAAACCAAACAATTTGAACGGAGAGCTTTTAGTAAAAGCAGCCAGGTTTAAAGGCGCAAAGGACGGAGAAATGCTGAGCGCAGTGGATGCAACCGCAGGCTTGGGAGAGGATGCATTTCTGCTTGCAGGAGCAGGATTTCAAGTGAATCTCTATGAACGAAATCCGGTGATTGCGGCGCTTCTTTATGATGTGCTGCGCCGAGGCCTTGCAGAGCCTGCGCTGGAGCAGGTTATAAGCCGGATGCAGCTGCACAGCGAGGACAGTATTAAAGCGTTGGAAGAACAGACAGTACATCCGGATGTCGTGGTTCTTGACCCTATGTTTCCAAAGAGACAGAAAAGCGGCCTCATTAAGAAGAAGTTTCAGCTGCTGCAGCAGCTGGAGCAGCCCTGCGCTGAAGAGGATGCACTGCTTCAGGCAGCGATTTCCTGCGGCCCACGCAGAATCGTGATTAAAAGGCCGCTGAAAGGCCCGTATCTGGCAGGCGTAAAGCCGAGCTACTCAATTAAGGGAAAATCCGTCAGGTATGACTGTATCGTCCTGACGCGGTAAGCTGGGCATGCGGAGTTGTGCAGACTGATTGTTTTTACTAAAAACTCTTGAAATTTATATGCGGTAAATGGTATGATGATAAAGCTTGAATCTGACTATGGGAGAATCAGGAGATTAACTATATAGAAAACGAATGTGCTTTTCTGCAAAAACAAAACTGCGGAAAACATGCATACAAAGAGGAGGACTCTTCATGGCTTTTTTACAGGAAAGTGAATGGATGTTTTTAAATGAAATTGCATATAATGTGTCTTTTATTTATTCTTTTGATGAAATGCGAAGAACAGCGCTAAAATGGCTTCATATGCTGGTGGGATTTGACGGCGGCGTATTCGCTTTGGTAGAGGAAGAACAGATAAAGAACAGTATTTCATATGGGCTGGATGAAAAAGAAACAGAGATTTTTGAAAAGACTGCAGGAGAAGGTAATCCTCTTCAGTGGCTGCAGATCAGCGGACGCAGTGCAGCCTGGGTGCAAAGCGAGCTTCTGTCCGATGAGGCTATGGAAAAGTCTGATTTTTATCAAAAATTTTATTTGCCGCAGCAATTTCGATATGCCATGGGTATGAACATTGTTTTTCGCGAAGAAGTGGTAGGTATGATTACTTTTTATAGAAAAAGAGAAAGTGGAGATTTTACCAAACGAGAACTCTTTATTATGGACCAGCTTCAAAAACATCTGGCTTACCGGCTGTATTATGAGGCAAAGAAAGGAGATACCCGTTATTTCTTTGCCAAAGGCTATCATGAGCGTATCAGTAAAGAATTTGGCCTTACAGGCAGAGAGTCCGAACTGCTTGATTACGCAGTAAAAGGATACAGCAATGAACGCATTGCGAATTTGATGCATATCAGTGTAAATACCGTCAAAAAGCATTTGCACAGCCTCTATGAAAAAATGCACGTAAAAAATCGAGTACAGTTACTCCAAAGTCTGCCGCTATCTACAGACAAAATTAATTTTGATGAATTATAAGCGCTTATATGAGTGGTTATTCTGAAATGAAAAACAGAATAACCATTTTTTAATGCAAAAAATTATTACTTTGGATACTTTTTTTATCTAAAAGTACTATTAAAATCAAAAAACTATCCAAAAAAATCAAACGAGTGCGCGATTTTACCTGTGTATCGGAATTGGTATAGTAAAGGTAGAAATCTGTGGAAAGGATGAGTTTGGATATGAGAGAACACTTACAAAAAGCCGGTATCATACCGGTTATCAAGCTGGAAGAAACTGAAAAAGCAGCACGTCTGGCGCAGGCATTGCGAGAGGGAGGCATTAATTGTGCAGAAGTTACTTTCAGAGCGCAGGGTGCAGAGAATGCTATTGAAGCAATGCTGTCGGCATATCCGGATATGCTTGTTGGAGCAGGTACGGTGCTGACTGTGCAAGAAGCGGAAAGAGCTGCTGCTGCCGGTGCTAAATTTATTGTCAGTCCCGGTTTTGATGAGAAAATTGTTGATTTTGCACTGGAGAGAGGAATATTTCCGCTGCCCGGCTGTGTGACGCCGACTGAAATCCAGATGGCGCTGAGGCAGGGCCTTTCTGTTGTAAAGTTTTTTCCGGCAGTTCAGTTTGGCGGAATTAAAACAATCTCTGCTTTGGCAGGACCTTTTAGCTCTATCCGGTTTGTGCCTACAGGAGGTGTGTCCTTGAATAATCTTGAAGAGTATTTACAGGAGAAAAGTATTATTGCATGCGGAGGTTCGTTTATGGTAAAAGAACAGCTTCTAAAAGAAAGTAATTGGGATGCAGTAACAGAGCTAAGTAAGAATGCAATGGAAATTGTGAATC
>CANRVD010000099.1 GCA_947643145.1 uncultured bacterium
GGTGGCTCTCCGCTGAGTACGAAAGAATTGCAGAAATTATTGAATGGTGCAGAAAGGCAATGTTTTATTGATAACAGGGCAGGTCTGATTGTGAAAGGGTGTCTTGTGTAGGGATAAAGAATGAAGAAATTTCTGAATAATATAAGAAGTGCCGAAAATCCAATACCTCTTAATAAGCAAATTATAAACACGATATGTATATTCTTTATTGGAATTATTTTGGGAACTTTTTCAAAGTTTTTAGACACCATGCCGACAAATGAATTACCATTTAATCTTAGAATTGATAACATTCCTTTTTGCAATAGTGTTTTTGAAACGAAAGACTATAAAGGATACAATGATTATGTTGGCATTAAGTGTTGGCATAGCGTTTGCTCTTGATTTTGTAGTACCATTTCATTTTGGATAAGCAACTTTTCGTTTGTCAGACAGTTGTTTAAAGAAAAATTGAAGATTATAGGGGAAACGTAATGACAAAACCATGGGAAAAAATATCATTATCTGATTATGAAAATCATATGAAATTAGATTCAGTTATGCAATTACAGAACCTGAACCAAATGATGAAAGATCAGTTCAGTGCTTATCCAGTAAGTTCTGTTATGGTTTTGGGGATTGCGGGTGGGAATGGCTTGGAACACATTGATAATAATAAATTTGAAAAAGTATATGGTGTTGATATTAACAGAGAATATCTGGCAGCGGTTACAAGAAGATATTCAGATATTTCAAATATATTGGAATGTATACAATTAAATCTCATTGAAGAAGCAGATAAGCTTCCAAAAGCAGAATTATTGATTGCCAATTTGTTAATTGAATATATCGGATATGATTGTTTCCAAAAAGCAGTCAAACAAGTGCAGCCCCAATATATCTCCTGTATTATTCAGATAAATATAAATGACAAATGGGTGTCCGATTCACCATATATTCATGTATTTGATGGTCTTGATGAAGTTCATCATCAAGTGGAGGAAGATTTATTGATTCAGACTTTGGACAATATTGGATATAAAAAAATTGCACAAATAGAAAGTCCGTTACCAAACGGAAAGAAGCTAGTCCAAATAGATTTTGCAGGGATGTAATGGAGCAGGAAATTGAAAGGGATAAAACAAAAAATTTACTGATTAGATAACAGCACCTGTGTCGCTTATACATGGGTGCTGTTTGCTATGATGCAGAACCGATGACTGGATATGCAGGGGAGATAGGAAAAAGTCGCAACTTTGACACATCTATTTGCTACAATAAATATATTGGAGGTTTTGGGATGAATGTTTTGATTGTAGAAGATGATGAATCTATTGCAAATTTGATAAGGATAAATTTAACGGCTGAAGGGTATAAATGTGTCTGTGCCTATGATGGGAAGACAGGAGCGGATTATATTGAGAAAGGCGGCTTAGACCTGATTCTGCTGGACATCATGCTGCCGGAGATCGACGGTTATGAACTGCTGGAGTATGTAAAGCCGATTGGAACACCTGTTATCTTCCTGACTGCCAAAAGCGGAATTGATGACCGCATTAAAGGGCTGAAAATGGGAGCTGATGATTATATTGTCAAGCCATTCCAAATTGGGGAACTGATGGCCCGTGTGGAAGCCCTGCTCCGGAGATATGGCAAGATCAATAACAAACTTACCTTTGCGGATGTGGAGGTAGACATGGTTTCCAGAACGGTCAGCAAGGGAGGAAAGCCGGTGGAACTGACAGTGAAGGAGTTTGACCTGCTGGTGGAGCTAATCCAGAACAAAAACGCAGCATTGTACAGGGAAAAGCTGTATGAGAAGGTGTGGGGTGAACCTTATGTAGGAGATACCCGTACACTGGATTCCCATATCCAGCGGCTTAGAAGAAAGCTGGATTGGGATAACTATATCAAGACCGTATTCAGGATCGGATATCGGCTGGAGGATGGGGAATGAGGCTGTTTCATAAAATCTTTCTATGTTTTGTAGTCATATTCAGCATCACTTTCCAGGTGGCGGGATATTTGCTGATAAATCATACTTATGGAAATGCGATCAGCCAGGAAAAGAAACTTGCCATTCAGAATTTTCAATATAACAGGTATATCCTGCAGTCCATCCTGTATTCTGATCCGGAGTTCTTTGAGGAGAATGAAGCGGATTTCTCAGGTGTTTCAAGGAACTTTACCGTTCCGGTTTCTATGTATGGTATAGATGGAAAGTATATTTTTTCAAATATGTCAGCACTTCCGGAGGAGCCTGATTTTGACGAAAGGGAGGATGATAGGATATCTTTCCAGATTTGTGAAAAGGATGAGGAACATTATATTTTTGTATGTGATTATGTCAGCCAGGGTGGGAACAGCATGTACCTTATTACACAGACAGATATCAGTTCTGTGATAAATGCACAGAAAAACACGATTGCCTATTTCCAAAAAATATACATGTTTATCCTCTGCATCAGTTTTCCGGTGGTATTTCTGTTGACGAAGGTGATTACAGCATCCCTAAATAAAGTAGGAAAAGCGACAAGAAGGATTGCCGGGGGAGAATATTCCGAAAGGATCAGCACGAAGGGGAAGGATGAGATCAGTGAGTTGGCGTCTGATTTTAACCAGATGGCGCAGCAGGTGGAGGAAAAAATCGGTGAGCTGTCCAACGTGGCAAAACAGAAGGAAGATTTTGCTGCGAATTTTGCCCATGAGCTGAAAACGCCTCTGACATCCGTGATCGGGTATGCGGATATGCTTTACCAGCGGAACCTTCCGAGGGAAGAAGTAAAGAGCGCCGCCGGGTATATACTGAAGGAAGGCATGAGGCTTGAGGCTTTGTCTCTGAAGCTGATGGACTTATTTGTGCTGGACAAGCAGGACTTCATTCTGGAGAAGATGCCTGTCAGGGAGATGTTTGAAAATCTGGAACAGGGCATAGAGCCTGTATGCAGGAAGTATGGGGCGGCCCTGCACATGGAGATTGGGGAAGGAATGATCCGGGTGGATTATGACCTTTTTAAGACAATGATATTAAATCTGGCGGATAATGCTTTGAAAGCAGACTGCAAGGATGTCTGGATAGAAGGGAAGCAGGGCAGGAACACCTATCAGATCAGGATTAAAGATAATGGGAAAGGAATACCCCCGGAGGAGCTGGGACGGATTACGGAGGCGTTTTATATGGTGGATAAGTCCCGCTCCAGAAAACAACATGGGGCAGGGATTGGAATGGCTCTGGTATCAAAGATCGCAGAGGTACATGGGGCGAAGCTGGAGATAGAAAGCGATGGAAGGACAGGGGCTGTGATCAGTGTTACATTCCATCTGCAGGAGGGAACAGGGGATGAATAAATCATACAAATATACAATCCTTACTTTGTTTCTTGCGCTTGTATTCGCTTTTGGCAGCATGGCTGGCATGAATCTTATCCTGAGGGCAAAGGAAAGGCAGCTTTTGACAGAAAGGGGCAGGGCCATAGTGGAGGCGCCTGTCCGGTCATGGCAGGGGCAGGAAAGCGGGGAGGACGGGGAAACGGATGAAGAATCTGGCAGTATCGGATATGCTCTTACAACCGGACAGGTGGAAGAGATACTAAGCTGTTGGAATAACCGAACAGGAGTGACCGTCCATAATCCTGTAAGTGGGCAGATTTCTATGGAAGAAGCCATAAAAGAGGGAAAGAAATGGCTTGTGGAAATGGAAATTGGAGAAAACGGACTGGAGGACACAGAGACATATTCCGTATCCGCAACGCTTGGTATCGCAACGCAAAAAGTGTCTGTGGGAGTACAGTCAGAACCATATCATAGTTTTTGGACTGTTCAATTTTCTGATTCGTCTATGTATGTAGTTTTACATCTTAACGCCGTTACTGGAAAAGTTTGGAATGCGGACATCACCTTATATGAAGATATGCCGGAGGGAATACCATATGAGAAGTTAGAGCATTTTGTGGAACTATCCGGATTGCAGATCATCAATACAGATATAATAAAAAATCAGGAAGGAACACAAGCTATGTTGAGGATTGATGACAGCCATATATTTGCAGAGGTGAAATTTCAAACCTATGATGGAAAAGAAGTCATAGACAATAATGAAGTGCTTCATTATGAAAAGGTAAGAATTATCTATGCCCTTACCATAGGCAAAGAGTTCTGATATTGTATTACTTCGGCTATTAAAAGTCGTAATTATAATGTTACCAATTTACTGTATTTATTATGTTTTTAATAATAAAAAAGTACGATTTATAACCGCCGAAGTAATATTAGGAATAATCAGCATCGTAACACAACTTTACCGAAAATATTTTGCATCTATGACACAACCTTACCGAAAGTAAAACAAAACACTCAGGTAGAATAGAATTATATTCTGCCTGAGTGCTTTGTTTATGAAGCAAATGCGAATGTACATAAGGAAACCTGCTATGGTATGGCGAATGCCTTATGGAAAATATAGTTGATTGGAGGAAATAAGATGAAATTACAGGTAGAGCACATATACAAATCTTATAACAGAAATAAGGAGGCATTACGGGATGTCAGCTTCACGTTGCATAAGGGGACTTATGGTTTGCTAGGCGAAAACGGGGCGGGTAAGAGTACCCTTATGAGGATGATGGCTACCGTAGATTTCCCTACAAAAGGGGAAATATGTTATGACGGAAAGAATATTTTTTCAATGGATGAAGGATATCGCAGTTTGATAGGGTATATGCCGCAGAATTACAGTGTATATCCCGGGTTTACAGCAAGGGATTTTCTGGAATATATGGGGGTCTTAAAAGGGGTGCCGAAAGAAAAATTGAAACATCGGATAAATGAAGTGCTTGAGTTTGTAAATCTGTCAGACGTTGCAGAAAAAAAGGTAAAGACTTTTTCAGGCGGCATGAAACGTAGGATTGGAATTGCACAGGCTATTATCAATGAACCGGAGATTTTAATACTGGACGAACCAACGGCAGGGCTTGATCCGAAAGAGCGCATTCGCTTTTCAAACATAATCAGTGATATGGGAAAGGACAAAATCGTGCTGCTGTCCACCCATATCGTGTCCGATATTGAAGCGATTGCGAACGAACTTGTAGTTATGAAGAAAGGTGAGGTTTTGGAGACCGGAAATGTGGACAATCTGGTGCAGACAGTGAAGGGACAGGTTTGGGAAACTGTTGTGAATCAGGAAACATATCAGAAACTCCGGAAAGAACGGTCTGTCATCCACTTAAAACAGATGGGGAAAGAGGTGCAGGTTCGATTCGTGGGAGAAAGGTATCCTGATGCAGAAAATCAGCAGGTAGAGCCGACACTGGAAGATTATTATATTTTTACTGGCGGTATCATGAATGAAAGTGAGGATTAAGAGATGAGAAATAATAAAAGATTTATTGCAGCAATGGCATGTGTGATGGTTATGGGACTGACTGCCTGCGGAAGCGGGGATGATAATGCAGCTAATAATATACAACAGGTAGAACCAATCCCTTTTACGGAAAATATGGAGCAGGACGGCAGTGATATAGAGGAGCACGGAGAAATAGGAACGCAGCAGGTAACAGAAGCACAGAATGTAATGGATACACAGGAAGCGCAGCCTACATCTGATGGACAGCAGGAAGCGCAGGAACAGGTAGCACCGGACAGCGATGAAGAATTGGAAGAAAAACTTGCAGCGTACCGTGAGGCAAGGGAGAATGCGAAACCTACCTCACTGGGAAATGGGGTGACGATGGGTGGTTCAGTGAGTGAGGATGAGTATGGCATTTCATACGATGCAAGTATTTTGGAGACCTTTGATTCGAGGGAAATAGCTGAAGCATACGGCACAGCGAATACCTATGTGGAGGATACTCTCGGAATTTCCGTGGAGACAAGGAATACCACATATCATTGTGTCGATCCGAGGATATGGGCAATTTATTCTGCAGAGGATAAAGGTGTCGCAAACGGGTATGATCCAGAAAATATCTATGTGGTTGAATATTGTGATAACGGAACATGGCAGTACCTGATCCTTGTAAGGGAAGGAAAAGGCAGCGCATGGAAAGTCATTCATCACGGCAGTTCATATATGGAATAATGGAGGGATGAGAATTGAAGAATTTAATCAAGCTGGAATATAAGAAATTGTGGAATGGGGTATCCATTGTTTCTATTGCTGCATTAAGCGTCCTTACCATTCTTTTTTCTGTAGTCACGCTGAATATCCAGCAGAGGGCGCTTGATAAGAACGGAAATATTGTTACCGGATTGTCGGCTTTCAGGGCATTAAAGGAGGCATCGGAAGATCTGGAGGGTGTAATGGATGGAGAATATATCCAAAATCTTATAGAGGAATATAATTCCAGCCCTGAAAAGGAATTTTTGGACAATAACCGGGGTTTTTTGGGCACAGGCGGAATGACAAAATATATCATCCCAAACTATGTGATCAACTATGCGTATTATAGCCTTTATATGTCGAATGGAAACGATATGATAGGGCTGGATTATGAGTTCTTAAATTCAGAAGAGAGTTTTTACCAGAAATTTAAGGATGCCATCATTGAGCAGCAATTGTATGTGAATAAAGAAAACGGAGTGTTTCAGTATTCAGAAGATCAGATTGAGGCATTGCAGAACAAGGTCGATCACTTAAAAGCGCCTTTTAAGGTTGCGTACCATACAGGGCTTGCTAATTTAAACAGCTATTTTGGAATGGAGTATTCTGTATTTTTCATCATCTTGGCATTCTGCATGGCTTCGGTGTATGCAAAGGATAGTATGAATGGCATTGACGAACTGGCGCTGTCCTCTAAGCATGGAAGAAATAAGGATATGAAAGCAAGATGGATAGCGGGAAATCTGTTTACTCTGACGGCATATTTGATTTATGTTGGTGTGCTTATGTTGGTGCATGGAATGATAGGCAGCCTGCATGGGCTTGGGGCTTCGGCACAGACATTCTGGTTTGACTGTATCTTTAATATCAGTATTGGAACAGGGCTGTTGCTTATCTTCTTTGGAGGGCTGGCAGGCGCTTTGGTCATTGCCAATATCGTGATGTTGCTGTCCATGAAGATAAAGAACTCCAAAGCTGCTGTGGTGGCGAGTATTGCTGTTGTGATGCTGTTGAGAAAGGGAACAGACACATACAGCCAGATAAAGCTGCTGAATCCCATAAGGTTTGGAGGAAGTGAGTCGGCTTATAATTTCCTATTTGTTGGCACAGCGATTATTCCCTATTTTGTTGTTGTTCTCATCCTGAGCATTGTATATGTAGCCGTTCTTTGGCTGATAATGCGGCTGTCATATAAAAAATATTATATAAACTAGGTCTTGTATGCCAGAGAGGTACGGAAATGAGGTAAAAATGTTAGAAATCATTAGAATAGAAAGAAAAAGGATATTGAGTATAAGGGCGTTTCTGGTTTTTTTGGCAATCGTTGCGTTATTTTCCATATATAGCGTTTATTCCATATTGAGGAGCTATGAAGTGCCAGGGGCGGCAGGGATTGCAGTGACATGGAATGAAAATCTGTCCCATGCAAAAGAAGCTCAGCAAGAGACACAGATAGACCGAGAATTTTTGAATCTAATGCGGCAGCATGAGGGGGAATTTACCTATGTGGATGAAAGAAATCTGGTAGAACTTGTAGCAGTTAATTATGACGGAAAATCCGTCAGGGATCTGTCTGATGAAGATATTGGTAATTTTTATTTAAAACGCTTATCCAATATCCGGGCAATGTTGGAGGAAAGTCAGGTGATCCGTTATACACAGGAAGAAATAGAGCAGTTTATGCAGAGTGCGGGGCAGGTATCCGAGATTGAATTTGCTTATGCGGAAGGATGGAAAGTTTTGAATGATGGCATGAATGATTTTGTGCCAGTGCTGCTGATCCTGATTTCCGTCCTGTTGCTGCCGCTTTTTGGTATTGACCCTAAAAGCAATATGACAGAGCTGTACCGCTCAACAAAATTGGGGAAAGTGCCGTTGGATCATGCCAGAATCCTTGCAGCATATATAATAGGTTTTTTTCTTTATTTGACAGGTATCGCTTTACACTTTGTAATAAAAATGGTGCCTTTTGGATTGAAAGGGGGAAATCAATGTATCCAGAGCAACGTAAAGACATTCTTTTCCCTTTATAATATCACGAATCTTCAACAGTTTTTACTTAATGTCATAGTTGGTTTGGTTACACTGTTATTTGTTATTTCTTTTCTGCTCCTTGTGACCGTCATCATGGAGAAAATCATGACAAGTGCGGTAGTATTTGTATTTTTCTGGATTCTGTTACTGCTTTTTGAACAGATGTATCTCTGGCCAATCAACCACTATTTTGCCAATTTCATGCCGCTGCGAATGACTTCTTTTTCCCATTATTATGTGGGTAATGAGATATATAGGGTGTTTGGAAGTAGCCTGTCCTGTATGAGTTGGAGCGTTCTGGTGTCAGTTTTATTGTCAGGAATTTTGTTGGCGGCAACGATAGGATGGGAAAAAGTAAAAAGGAAAAGAGGTCTGTACTAACACTATGAGCGAGTTTTGAAAACCAGAAATGAGTTACTTTATGGGAGAATCTTAGAATGAAGTATAACAATAGAAATATCAGGATGAAAGAAAGGCGGGTGGGGTACAGGAAAAAGGGACAGACAGGAAGTAGGCTGCTTCTCCTTGCAACGGTGGCCGCTATTGCTGTACTTGTGTTCCACATCA
>CANRVD010000100.1 GCA_947643145.1 uncultured bacterium
GAACCTTGAAATGCTGGAGTCAGAGTCCAGTGCCTTACCATTTGGCGATAGCCCATTAATAGTACCTGCTTTTCTCACAAGCACTTGTCCATTATATACTAGTCTGGTTAATTTTGCAAGTATTTTTTCTTCACTTTACAGAAAATTTCCCATCGAAATTTTCCATTGCCCTTTCGCCCTTCAAATGATTGATTCTTTCTACGATAATAATTCAATTATTTTTAAGACCAGTTCCACTCTTTTAAACGGTGTAATCACATAATACCCATCCACACTGCCAGAAATTTCATCAACTACCTGCTTTGAAATTTCAAGAGCCAGCACTTCACTTTCCTCTCGGTCCTTATCCTTATATCTGGCAATAATCTCTTCATCTATTTCAATTCCAGCCATTTCATTGCTCATAAACATAGCATTCCGGTAACTCACAACAGGCATAATTCCTCCAAGCAGCTTTATCGGAAGTTCCTTTCGTGCCCGTTGCAAATTATCCAGTCCCCTTTTTGACAAAACCGGCTGTGTAAACAAAACGGAAACCCCATTTGCTATCTTTTTCTCTGCATGATGAAGCTGTGAATCAAAATTAACAGCATTGATATTCAGTGCACCAGACACCATGAAAGGATTATCTGCAAAAATCTCCTGGTTAAAAGACTGAATATGCCTTGCCAAAACAGCAGAATTATAGCTAAATACCGTTTTGATTTGATTTCTCATCGCTGTAGGCACCGGGTCTCCTGTTACCGTCAGAACATTGTTTATCCCCTCAACATTCAGTCCCAAAAGCAATGCCTTTGTTGCATTAATATTTCTGTCCCGGCACGTCATATGCGGAACTGCTGTGATTCCCAGCTCCTTTGTGATTTTGCAGGCAAGAATACTGCTGTCAATCCGCGCCTTGGCAATCGGACAATCTGCGATGTCAATCGCATCAACACCCGCAATCTTATATCTTGCTGCCCCCTCCATAAAGAAATCAATATCCGGCTCTACAGGTGGGTCAAGTTCTACAACAATCACTTTTTTGCCTGCCATAAGCTTTCTGGCAAGAGCATTCTTTTCATTCTTCTCAGGCAGACAGCATTCTTCTTTTCCATCCTGCACTCCTGCGGACACCTTTCGTGAAACCATCTCCTTAGAATTGCCACCCGCCTTTTCTGTCTGCGGCTTCTGCCTGTTCTGGTATAGGTTTTGTATTAGTTTCGGACTTAGTTCTTTACAAATACTTTCGATATCCTCTGGCGTTGTTCCACAGCATCCTCCCACAATGGATACGCCTGCTTCCAGCAATTCTTTTGCAATCCTGCCAAGGTATCCCTTGCTGGCACCATAGTGAATCCGGTTTCCAAGCATGGTAGGATAGCCTGCATTCGGCATAACCGTAAGATATTTTTGTATTCTGTCCAAAGGAAGACTCCGCACCTGCTCCAACAAATGCTTTGGCCCGGAAATACAGTTAAAACCTACTGCATCAATACTTTCACAATCCTGCAATTCCCAAAAGAGTTTTTTTACTAAAAAACCAGCTCTGGTAAAGCCTTCCGGGGAAGCAGCAAATGAAGCCATAATAAAACTATCCTCTGCCTTCTCCTTTATATAAGAAGAAATATGCCCTAATGCCTCCGCATTTTCCATTGTTTCAAAAAGGAAATTCTTTGCACCACATTCCAAAAACACATCTACGATTTCCAAATAAGTTTCGAATAGTTCCTCTTCTTCGTGAACTGGCACCGGCCCGATATCAGCAAATACAAAACATTCCCCTGTAAAATCATTTGCTGCACAGTTTGCAATCTCCCATCCTTTTCGGATTATTTCTCTTACAACCGTTATGTCCTCCTGCAGCATCTGACAATTTGCAGCAAAAGTATTTGTCTTAATGGCTGCTGCACCTGCCCTCAGGTATGCTTCATGTATTGCCTTGACTGCTTCCGGCGCTGTAAGATTGGCCAGCTCACAGTGTTCTTCACTAATCGTCTGGCACTTTTCCAAAAGATATGTCCCCATCGCCCCATCAAATAAGAGTGGCTTTTTTTCTATATATTCCCGTACTGTCATATTTGTATTCATGCTATAAGCCTCCTTTGTAAACAGCTAATCTACCAATGTTTGTGCTGCCCATTGCACAAACCTGACTGTCATACATATTTTTATCAATCCATTTTTCTCACTTTGCCTTCGCACACAAAATCTTCTTACCCTTCTGTATGATAAAAAATACCAGAAAGGCACCCAAATTAACCAAAACTACACTTGCTCCTGCCGGCATTGCCGACTGATATGAAATCATCATCCCGATACAGAAACAGGTTACGGCAAGAATCCCTGATGTAATTACTACACCGCGGAAACTTTGAAAAAGGCGCATGGAAGTCAGCGCCGGAAAAATCACCAGACTGGATATCAGCATCGCCCCCATCATCTGCATACCAAGCACAATCGTAATCGCCGTCAGTATTGCAAGCATACTGTTATAAAATGATACCTTCACTCCGGTTGCCCGTCCAAAGCTTTCATCAAATGTCACTGCAAAAATATTGTGGTAGCAAAATATAAACAGCGCCAACACTACTACAGACAAAATCACACTTAACCAGACATCCTCCTGCGTCATTGCAAGAATGCTTCCAAACATATAACTGTTCACATCCGTAGTCATTCCAGTTGTCAGTGATGTCACGCTGACACCGATTGCCAGCGCAGATGCAGATACCGCTGCTATAGCCGCATCTGACTTCATCATTCCCTTCTCTGTCATACGCAAAAGCAGGAAAGCCGCTGCTATCACAATAGGAATTGAAAGCTTTAACGGTGCAATATTACATGCCAGGGCAATCGACAGAGCACCATATGATACATGGGATAACCCATCCCCTATCATAGAATACTGCTTTAAGACCAGACTGACACCTAAAAGGGCAGCACACAAAGATACCAGAATGCCCACAACAAATGCCCGTACAATAAATGGATAACTTAACATTTCAAGAATCATTTTCTCCCTCATTTCTATCTAAATTGTCTTATGGGAAAAGATATCCGAAAAATCCGAATCCATGTATTCTGCCACTGTCCCATAAAAATACTCGCCTTCATTCATATGCAAAATATAATCCGCCTCTGCCACTGCACTCCTGACATCATGTGTCACCATTACGATTGCCATTCCCTCCCTATGGAGTTTCCTAAGGTTTTCATACAATGCGGCAGATGCTGCAGGATCTAATCCAGTTACCGGCTCATCCAGTACCAGAATATCCCTTGCTGCACAGAGCGCCCTTGCCAAAAGTACACGCTGCTGCTGTCCTCCCGAAAGCTTTCCATAGCACTGCTTTGCCAGTTCGCCGATTTCCAGCTTTTCCAAATTCTTTAATGCAATTCTCTTTTCCTCCTTATGGAAAAAAGGTGTTTTATGGGATCGGTTTAAAAAACCAGAAAGTACCACTTCCATTACACTTGCAGGAAATTGTCTCTGTACCTGTGTCTGCTGTGGCAGATACCCAATCGCGCCATTCAAAAGAGTCTCTGCCACTTCAATTTCACCGCTGACCGGCTTAACCAAGCCCAAAATTGTCTTTAAAAGCGTACTTTTTCCAGAGCCATTTTCTCCTACCACGCAAATATAATCTCCCATACATACCTGAAAATTAAAATGTTCTATTAATGCCTTATTTTCATAGCCAAGTCCCGCATCCTGACAGCGTATTAGACATTCCTTCTGCTTCATATCTGCACCTTTCCGACATACCGGCCCTGCCGGCACAAACAATGGAAGAATGCTGCTTTGCAGCAAGTCCGCTTCTGCAGACGTTTCTTCCCGTGTGAATGGTCTTTTCATTCACACTTTCTTCCCATGATTTGTTACTGTTCACTCCGTGGCAGTAAAACAACAGATTGCAGGCTTTGCCAGCAAACCTATTGTCATGAATTACTCTGCTTCTCTCCGTTTGTAAAGCGTCACGCTCCCCTCACGGTGTATCACTTCAAAATGTTCCAAAAAAGCATCTTCAGACAAAATCCCATAATTATAGCGCTCGCTGTCGCTCATATATATATATTTCACATCATACTGATTAAACAAAGTCATATCCTCCGGGTTCTGGTACATTATTCCAACATCTTCTTCCTGCGTCTTATAGTCAAGCCCATGAAAGTACAGAAAAGAACTGGAACCACAGACAATATTTCTTCCGGTCAGGGAAACCACCTCGTTGTTATGGCGTGTATCCGTCAAAATTACATCTGTCGGCTCCGTATGTTTTTCAATGTAGCGGCACATTGCCACACCTTCTGAACTATAAAGCGGATAGTCAGAAACATATTCCCTGCCCATTGTCAGGACAGCCGAAATACTGCTCAATACCAATACAACCGTCAGTACACTTCCCTGCACTACTCTGTAAGAAAATTTGCTCAAAATCTCCACCAGATAATCTGCGGAAAGCAGACATAAAAAGAGGTACCCTATATATAAAATCTTATTATTGTCATAGACATTTGGCTGGAATACAATTAATTCCCCCACAAACCAGATAAAGAAAAACGGTGAGACCAGAAAATAGTGCCTGCTTCTGGTAAAGATTAGCGCTACCAGGGATATAATATAGACAATACCAAGATTCTTAAAGTAGAAACCAAGATATGTGTCATTCAAATTTGCCCAGTTAAAATATCCTCTGACAAACTGCTCCCCCTGTGCCTGTGAAAATGTCCACATGAAAAGCTGCGGCAATGCCAACAAGAGCACAATGGCAAGCAGCACCGCCCAGTTCAGTACCATTTTTCTACTCTCTGCATTCTGAAATCCCTTTACCACAAAATAAATGCACAAAACAGTAACTGCCAGAATTCCCGCTAATCCAATAATCAGATATACATTTTCCTGTATGGTAATCACCTTGCGAAGCACATCCAGACTGCACATTAAAAGGAAAAAAGCAAAAAGCAGCCAAAGCTCAATCTTAGATTCCTTTGTTCTCCATTGTGGGTTTAACTCCGTTCTCATGGAATAAATTAACCACATAGCGCAGACCATCCCCATTGCAAGAAAGGAATGCGTATGAATCATCGGAAGACTTCCAGCCATAATTGCTGTAATAACAAAATATCCTCTAAGCTTTAACGAAACAGCACGATACAGGACATATAATGCCGGAAGCAGTACCGCCCATCCAAATAACGTTGCTCTCTGTGGCAAAAGCATATCCACAATAATATTTGTCCATCTGATATTCCCATCCAGAAAATTAGTAGGCGTCTGGTAAAATTCCGTAAAAATCCGGGTAAAAACCGTACTATCCTGAAAAGCTCCCCTTACAAAATAGTAGATTCCAAAACCACCATTTAAAAAGAAAAAAATCCATGCAATTGCCGCTTTTACACGGCTTTTCAAAATCTCTGCGGCAAGCACCAAAACACTTGTCAAAACCTGAAGAATTGCAAACACCATCGGAAGCATATAAGCAAACCGCAGGCTGCTGCCCCAAAGATAGATACTGGAGGAAACGGTATCACATAAAAAGGGGTAGGAAAGTTTTGTCTTTGGAAGCAGCGAATATTCCGGTGGAAAAATCCCCTGCTCTGCAATACTGCTGATGAAAGCCAGATGCATATTCATATCGCCATTTGTAGCCTGTCCGGTATGTAAACTGCCATCCGGCCTGTATTCAATAGTATGGCTTGACAGAACAACAAAAAAGAAAAGAAAAACCGGCACAATAATAAGGAAATAACCATATTCCTGCAGCCACTCTTTCCCTGTCAGATTCCGGCGAACTTTTTCTTCCTTTTCTCCCATCCCTCTTTTTGAAAGCAATACCGCAATTACCGTTACTATAATAGCAGGAAACAAAGCCGCAACATGGGAAGCTCTGTTAAATCCCATCCCAAAAGAGGTCAACGCCGGCATCCACTGCAGCAAGATACTACCAAAGACACTTCCTAATAAAAGTTTGACAACAGCATCTTCTTTCCTCCATATTTTAAAAGATAAGAATATGCCAAGTATCTGATATATAAAAAAATAACCTGCTCCAACAAAGTTTCCAAGCGCACTTCCATCCATGCAATAATAACCTGCCTTTCATAAATTCAAACAGTATAAACCATTCTTTCTGACCATTTTTATATGATACACCATCTATTACAAAAATGGAAGCCACTATATACCATGAATTTTCCTATCTCATTCACACAAAAAGAAACCTTGTCCATGAATCTCTTCACAGACAAGGCATTCTTTACACGCCGTACGGCTCCGCCCTCATAAAACTTGCCGTCTTCCATATATCTTTAAGCTGATACTGATAAACAGGATGATTTAAAGCCTTTTTCGAATAGTAAAAGAATCGCATCAACTACTGTATGACATAGACACAGGATATATTCACAATCACGTTTAACCGCGCTTTTCGTCTCTGAATAAATCTGATGCATTCTTTTAATAAAGTTTAAAATCATCTCAGGACTGTATACTGTTTCTCCCAAACGCTTTCTTACTGCTTCCGGACTCTTCACGTAGGAACGAATCTCATGCTTCAACTCTTCCTCGTAGATACAATGGTCTTTTAACTTTCCGTCATAAGCTGCGTTGTGAGGAAATGTAAAATAATCCGATACGTAATGGGTAACCACTCCTAAGTGGATGAAAAAATATCTATCCACACCCTTCTCCGGGTCATAATGTGATACCATTTTGTAGATTTCTTTCTCTAAAGTTCCAAAGGAATCGCTTATTGTATGCTTACGAACCAAGAAACTTGGAACACAATCCGGTAATACACTACCAATGTAAAAAGCCCCTTTGTGATACTTTATCGACTCCATCCCCTCGCTGTTTATCAAATATTTTGCCAAGGAAATATGGGATTTCTTACGCATACCAACCTCCTCTTGACATCTCTTACGATTAACATCGCTGTCTTTTTGATGGTTTAATTGTAGTACTTTTTTGTTTAAATTGCAATAGTTTTTTGACAATTTATAATTATTTCATGTTTTGTCAATCTTTTCAATTACTGCTTGACATAGAAGTCGTCCCTATAGTAGAATAGCGGTAAATATACTATATTTTAAAATACGATATGTTAGGAGTTGATTTTTTGGATTCGAGTGACGCCTCGCGGATAACGATACTGATTATCCTATTGGTTCTCTCTGCCTTCTTCTCATCGGCAGAGACTTGTCTAACTACTGTAAATAAGATGAGAATGAAATCTTTGGCAGATGAAAAAGTTAAAAACGCTGCTTTAGTGTTAAAACTAATTGAAAACCCTACAAAACTGCTGAGTGCAATTCTGATTGGCAATAATATTGTCAATATCTCTGCTTCTTCTCTAACTACATCATTTGCAATTCAGTTAGCACATAAATTAGGATTTTCTAACATGGTAAGCGTTTTCACAGGTCTTGCTACAGGTATCTTAACACTGCTGGTATTGATTTTTGGCGAAATTGTTCCAAAATCTTTCGCTACGGTAAGCAGTGAAAAGCTATCCCTTCTTTATGCAAAACCAATTTATCTGATTACAAATGTGCTGGCACCTGCCTCTTTTCTGATGAACAAATTGTCAGATGGACTTTTACGGATGCTTCATATTGACCCGCATGCACAGCCTGCCATCACAGAAAATGAACTTCGTACCATTGTAGATGTCAGCCACAAGGAAGGTGTCATTGAAAGTGAAGAACGCCAAATGATTACAAACGTAGTAGATTTTGGCGACTCTCTTGCAAAGGATGTTATGGTTCCTAAGATGGATGTTGCTTTTGCAAATGTCAAGCTTTCCTATAATGAATTAATCGAATTATATAGTAAGTACACCTTTACCCGCCTGCCTGTTTACAGCGAAAGCCGGGATAATATTGTAGGAATTGTCAATTTAAAAGATTTATTCTTTTACCAGGGACCTAAAAAAGAGTTCTCCCTTGCGGAAATTATGCGCGAGCCGTATTTTACGTATGAATATAAAAAAATATCCGAGCTTTTCTTCGAAATGAAACAAGAGTCTATCCCTATGGCAATTGTTCTTGATGAATATGGCTCAACCTCAGGAATGCTTACGATTGAAGATTTAATCGAAGAAATTGTTGGTGAAATCCGTGATGAATATGATGCAAATGAAGAGGATGAAATCACAAAGATAGATGATGAAACCTATATTTTACTGGGTGTTGCCAAACTAGATGATGTTGACGAACAGTTGGGAATCACCTTGGAATCAGAAGATTATGATTCGATTGCAGGACATATTATTAATTTGTTAGACCATTTTCCAGAAGCTGGTGAATCAGTTAGCGATACTTTTGCAACCTACACCGTTTTGGAAGCAGAAAAAAACAGAATTGATAAAGTAAAACTTCACCTTCTCCCTCCTGTACAGGAAGAGGAAGGGGTGGAAGAAGAAATAAACGGGGATGTGGCTTTATAGCCACATCCCTTTTTTATCAGATAGGATTAAAGTGTCAAAAGGTTCATTTTTTCTTATACTTCGTCAATCTGCACAAAA
>CANRVD010000101.1 GCA_947643145.1 uncultured bacterium
ACTCATTCTTCCGCCTTGCAGATGAAAATTTATTCTGCGTAAAATTCATCGACATGTAACCGCCGGAGTAATAGTATTATATCAGAAAAAAGTAATCAAATAGTAAAAAATTGTGCAATTACGATTTGTTCCTCTAAAAGTTCAGCGCTGTCAGGGGTTTCTTTTTTCTTTGATTTCATGCATAATAGTTTAATAATTGAAAGTTATTATTCACGGCTGGTTTTGCACATAGTGTTTCGAACGGCCATGAATATTACTTTGGCTATTAAATCTCGCAATTCAAAACTTGTGCCTATGCAAGGAAGAACATGCTGGGCAAAAATGGAGGATTTTTATGTATCGTGCAGTTATATTTGATTTGGATGGAACATTGTTAAATACGCTAGAGGATTTAAGGGATGGGGTAAATTATGTTTTGGCATTAAGGGGATATCCTGAGCGGAGTCTGGAAGAAATACGTCGATTTGTAGGAAACGGAATTGGAAAGCTGATTGAACGGGCTGTACCAGAAGGAGTTACAGCAGAAGAAAGAAAGGAGATACTGAAAGAATTCCGCCCTTATTATACGGAACACTGCCGGATTAAAACAGGGCCGTATCATGGGATTATGGATCTTCTAAAAAGCCTGAAGGAACATAATATTCCGATGGCGATTGTTTCGAATAAGAATGATGCGGCAGTGAAAGAGTTGGCAAAATATTATTTTTCAGAATATATTACCGTAGCGATTGGAGAGTGTGAGGGAGTTCAGAAAAAACCGTCACCAGATTCCGTATTTAAAGCCATCAGCCTGCTGGGAGTAGAAAAAGAGCAGGCGGTTTATGTAGGAGATTCGGATGTGGACCGCGCAACGGCAGCCAATGCGGGGATGGACTGTGTTTCCGTAACGTGGGGGTTTCGGAACGAGGAGCTGCTAAAGAGCCTTGAGCCGGAATACCTGATTCATAAGCCGGAGGAATTAATTGGAATTATAGAAAATTCAGTTGACGAATAAGGAAGAAAATGTTATGATGAACCAAACGAATGTTCCAAACATTAGTTCTATATTTGTGTGGATATCTTTTGACAAGTTTTTCGGCGCCATTTTGCTGTTTTTTTGCAAAATGTGTGAGTGCTGGAAGCGCTGCTGCTACTGGGTACGGAGTGAACAGTAACGATTTTTTGAGGAGGAGGTGCCGGCATGATTTTTCAGGAAAATGCAACATTAAAACAAAAACTGGAGATTCTTTCCGATGCTGCAAAGTATGATGTTGCCTGTACCTCCAGCGGAGTAGAGCGTAAAGGAAAGAAGGGACAGATTGGTAATTCTGTAGCAAGTGGTATTTGCCACAGCTTTGCTGCCGATGGACGCTGTATTTCCCTTTTAAAAATATTGTTTACCAATGAGTGTATTTATAATTGTAAATACTGTATTAACCGCTGTACCAATGATGTACCGAGAGCTACGTTCACTCCGGAAGAGGTATGTACGTTAACAATTGAGTTTTACAGGAGAAATTATATAGAGGGACTTTTTTTGAGTTCTGGAATTATTGAATCGCCAGATTATACTATGGAATTGATTTGCCGGACACTTCATGATTTGCGTCGGTTGTACCGTTTTAATGGCTATGTCCATTGTAAGGCGATTCCGGGAGCATCCCCAGAGCTGATTGAAGAAGCGGGATGGTATGCAGACCGGATGAGTATTAATTTGGAGCTGCCAACCGCACAGGGATTGCGGGAACTCGCGCCCAATAAGAATCGTAAAACGATTCTTACGCCTATGCGGCAGATTCAGAATGGCATGGCAGAGAGCAGGGCGGAGTTAGGTATGAAAGGCGGGAATCAAAGCGCTTACTGGTATACACAGAAGAGGCTCGGAAGAGCATTGCCGGGGGCGGATATAGCTGCGATTGGAGAAAAGACTAATTCTAACGTAAAAGGATTGCCTCAGCAGGGTATTATTCGTGCTGATGGAACAGGTTTGGTAAGGGAGAATCCACAGGCTGAAAATTCATTGTCCGTTAAAAATGCATCCACAGCGCTTAGTCAGTGGAAGCACCGGGACACCAGCAGGGGATTTGTGCCGAGCGGGCAAAGCACACAGATGATAATTGGTGCAGCAGGCGAAAGTGATTATGAAATAATGGCAGTAACAGAGGCACTTTATCAGAAGTTTGATTTAAAGAGGGTTTTTTACTCTGCCTTTATCAATGTCAATCAGGATGCAAACCTTCCGGCACTCCGGGGACAGCCACCGCTTCGCAGGGAGCACCGTTTGTATCAGGCAGATTTTCTGCTTAGATATTATGGTTTTCGGGCAGAGGAACTGCTGTCAGAAAAACGTCCATTTTTTAATACCTATCTTGATCCCAAGTGTGATTGGGCATTAGGCCATTTGGAGCATTTTCCGGTAGAAATCAATACAGCAGGTTTTGATGTGCTGCTTCGTGTACCGGGAATTGGGACGAAATCAGCAAAGCGTATTGTGGAAGCAAGAAAAAGCGGAAGCCTTGATTACCATGCTTTAAAGGCCATTGGTGTGGTAATGAAGCGGGCTATTTATTTTATTACCTGCAATGGGCGGATGATGTATCATTTTCTGAAAATCGATGAAGACTATATTACAAGGAACCTTTTGGAAAATGATAAGGACGTTATGAAGGATTTTGGAGAAAAGGTAACATATAAGCAGTTAAGTTTGTTTGATGATTATGCGGAGGGAGGATAAGGGGGAATTTATATGGATAAACCAACACGGATTTATCAGTGTGAAGATACGGCAGAGGGGATTTTAAGCGCTGTGTATGATGCCGGATTGTCTGGCTATGGCCATAAGTATATTAAAATACAGCCGCAGACAGAAAATCAAATGGAGAACTTTGAGTTGTTTGCAGAATATGTCCCTGTTGTGACAGAAGAAGAGAAAGTGCTCCGCGTGATTCATTCTGTCCGGGATAAAATTTCCAGACAGGCACATTTTTATATGATGAGCGCAGTGGCATCCTGCTATCCAGACCGGGGAGATGCAATTTACCAGTTTGTAACATATGGTTTTACTATGGGAGCAAAGGTTTGTGATGCATTGCAGATACCTTGTGTAAAAAGAATCTTTGAGATAAAGCGTGCAGTACACAATGAAGCGCATTTTATGAAAGAGTTTTTAAGGTTTCAGGAGGTACAACGGGAACCGGCACTGCTTTTAGCCGTAATAGAACCCAAAAACAGAGTCATTCCTTTTATTACAGAGCATTTTGCAGACCGTTTCCCAGAGGAATGGTTTATCATTTATGATAAAACGCATAAAGAAGCGTCGTTTCATTACAGGGAGGGTAATTGGGAACTGCATATTCTGACAGAGGAAGAGGCGGAAAAGTTAGAAGAATTGTTAGAGCAGCAGGAAGATTATGTTGATTTGTGGAAAGCATTTTTTAACAGCATTACAATAGAGGAGAGGAAGAACGAAAAGCTGCAGAGAAATATGTTCGCCCTTCATTACAGAAAGCATGCAACAGAATTTTTGTAATATCGTTACGCTTCACAGCAAATTTTAGAAATTAAGCAGGCTCACCGTGCTTGCACGTAAGAGGATAATTGATTTTAAAATTTGCGTACAAGCTGTTCTAAACAGCATAAGGAAAGCGCAAGCTGCGAAGCAGCGGCAGCCGGCCAAGCCGGATGGTTTTATGCATGATGTTTAGAATGGCTGTGAATAGTAACGTAGTAACCGGTATGTTTTAAAATCCCTACTTGACAAAACCGGGTCTTACGACTAAAATATTAAAAACAATTTGAAATAGAAAAATGCTATGAAAAGAAGAGTACATGATAGGATTTTTTACAGAGAACCCGGAGGCTGAGAAAGGGAACTATATTCTATGATGGAAGATGGTCTTGGAGCTTCGTACCGACCAATGATGTCATTGTTAGGCTACGACGGGTACACCCGTTATTGTGTCACACTGTAACCTGCAGAGCAGACGCAGTGGCTAAGGTCTTTGTCGTGAGGCAGGGATAAATTAAAGTGGTAACACGAGAAAATCGTCTTTAAGAATTATGATTCTTAAGGGCTTTTTTATTACTTCGGTAGTTAAATATCACAGTTTTTACTCGTCTAAATTTCCGGTTACATTCTGCCAAAAGCCTCGGTGCAGCACCACTACACCTATGTTTTTGGCAGAAGTAATCGAAAATTTATACTTCGTAAAATCCAGCGATATTTAACTTCCGAAGTAATACTTTATAGAAAGGTTTGGTGTAATTATGGAGGAGAGAAAAAAATATTATTTAACAACAGCGATTGCCTATACTTCCGGTAAACCACATATTGGGAATACGTACGAGGCAGTTATGGCAGATAGTATTGTCCGTTTTAAAAGGATGCAGGGATATGATGTGCGTTTTCAGACTGGTACCGATGAGCATGGTCAGAAAATTGAGCTTAAGGCGCAGGAGACAGGTGTGACTCCAAAACAGTTTGTAGATGATATATCAGGCCAGATAAAAACAATTTGGGATTTGATGAATACATCATATGACAAGTTTATTCGAACGACGGATGATTACCATGAAAAGCAGGTTCAGAAGATTTTTAAGAGATTATATGAGCAGGGGGATATTTACAAGGGGCAGTATGAAGGAATGTATTGTACGCCTTGTGAATCGTTCTTTACTTCTTCACAGCTTGTGGATGGCAAGTGCCCGGACTGTGGAAGAGAATGCCAGCCGGCTAAGGAAGAGGCGTATTTTCTGAAGTTAAGCAAATATGCTGACCGATTAATGGAGCATATCAATACACATCCTGAGTTTATACAGCCGGAGTCACGTAAAAATGAGATGGTCAATAATTTCCTGATTCCCGGACTACAGGATTTATGTGTGTCGAGAACTTCTTTCAAATGGGGAATTCCGGTAGACTTTGATGAAGGCCATGTTGTTTATGTATGGATAGATGCATTAAGCAACTATATTACCGGACTTGGTTTTGATTTAGACGGAAACCATACACCGGAAAATGGAGAAAATCTCTATGAGAAATTCTGGCCGGCTGATTTGCATTTAATTGGAAAAGATATTCTGCGTTTCCATACAATTTACTGGCCAATTATGCTGATGGCCTTGAACTTACCATTGCCAAAACAGATTTTTGCTCATCCGTGGCTGTTAGAAAGCGGTGGAAAAATGAGCAAGTCAAAAGGCAATGTAATTTATGCCGATGATTTAGTAGATATATTTGGAGTGGATGCTGTCCGCTATTTCGTTCTTCATGAAATGCCATTTGAAAATGATGGCAACATTAGCTGGGAATTAATGGTAGAACGGTTAAATTCAGACCTTGCCAACGTGCTTGGAAATCTGGTAAACCGTACAATTTCCATGAGCAATAAGTATTTGGGCGGTGTAATTGCAGATAAAGGAGTTTGTGAAGCGGTTGATGATGATTTAAAGGCGAAGGTTTTGGAAGTTCCAAGGCTGGTCGTGGAAAAAATGGATAAGCTTCGTGTAGCGGATGCGATTACCGAAGTATTCTCTCTGTTTAAGCGTTGCAATAAATATATTGATGAGACAGAGCCGTGGGTACTTGGAAGGGACGAAGCAAAGGCAGACAGACTTTCAACGGTACTGTATAATCTGGTAGAAAGCATTACGATTGGCGCAAGCCTTTTGGAAGCGTTTATGCCGGAGACAACTAATAAAATTTTAGCACAGCTTAGCACCCCAAAAAGAGAAATTGAGGAAATGGATGTTTTTGGAAAATATGTTTCCGGTACGAAAGTAACGGATACCCCAGAGATTCTTTTTATGCGTCTGGATTCGAAAGAAGTGCTTGCAAAGGCAGACGAAATCAAACAGAAGCAGATAGCAGAAGCAAAGGCAGAAGCGGGTGAGGCAGACGAGGAAGAAATAATTGATGTGGAGGCAAAACCTGAAATTACTTTTGATGATTTTATGAAAATGCAATTTCAGGTAGGTGAAATTATCGCCTGTGAAGAAGTGAAAAAGTCAAAGAAGCTTCTTTGCTCTCAGGTTAAAGTTGGAAGCGAAGTAAAACAGATTGTTTCTGGAATTAAGCAGCACTATTCTGCTGAAGAGATGGTGGGCAAAAAGGTTATGGTGCTTGTCAACTTAAAGCCGGCTAAACTGGCAGGTGTGCTTTCAGAAGGAATGCTTTTATGTGCAGAAGACGCAGAGGGAAATCTTGCACTTATGACACCGGAGAAAAAGATGCCTGCAGGAGCAGAGATTTGTTAATGTAATTAGTATTATCTATCTGTGGGAAATGACCGATATAATATATAAACCCTTATTAGCGTATCGTTTATTAAATAACTATTATCTTCATTCTGGTAGTTTTTTAATTGACGATGCGCTATCAGAGGCAGGTTACGTACAAATGGATTTGTACTTAGTTTTGTGACAATAGAAATTGTGTGAAACGTTTCTATTGTAAAGAATCAAGGAGGAGTGAATATGGCAGTAGATAAGATG
Organism: uncultured bacterium; assembly: GCA_947643145.1. Taxonomy (GTDB): domain Bacteria; phylum Bacillota; class Clostridia; order Lachnospirales; family Lachnospiraceae; genus Butyribacter. The sequence goes on from CANRVD010000101.1 coordinate 6,472, forward strand.
ATGGAGTATGCTGCCCAGATGCAGGCAGCAAACAGAACACAGACACAGCGAAAAGAAAATGAAAAAGTGAGAAATACGACGGATGAGAAGCAAGGTTCCGGTACACGAAGCGGCAGGAACGGCGAGGCAGCAGAGGGAGTGCAGTATGAGACATCAAAACGCAAGAATGAAGTTGCAGCATGGTATCAGGAATATCTGCGGAAGGAACAGGATGCAAAGTTAAGTGCCGATGAAGCACTTGCGACTGAGGAGAAGAAAAAGGAAGAGGAGAAAAAAACTCCGGCTCAGGAAGCTTTAGAAAAAGCAGAAGAGATTTTAAAATCTTTGCAGCGGATGTTAGAGCGGATAAGGGAGCAGAATAAGAAGCAAAAAGAAGAGAAAAAGAATAAAAAATCAAAACTTTCTTACAGCTACCGCAAAGTATCCAATTCCATTAGTACGGCAAAGACATCTCTGCAGGCATCCAATGCGCTAAGTTCAGCGAGTGCAAATCTTAGCATGATTCGCAGGAAGGCAGCCAGCGGACAATACGAGAGCAGGGATATTGAGGTTGCATTACAGCATGCCCAGAAGATGGTTCGTGTTGCCAGAAAAAAGGTATCGAATCTAAAGAGGGAAGCGCAGCAGCAAAAAAGAAATTCGATTAAAGAAAGCCAGAAGAAACATCAGAATAGTATGGTTTATCATGCACCTCGGAAGCAAAAGGCTGAAAGAGAGCTGCAACAGCTTCAGGCAGAGTTAAAAAGCCGTGAGAAATTACGTAAGAACAAAAACCGCCGTGAAGAAGATATGGAATTGATGGAAGCAGATTTACAATATCTGAAAAAGAAGATTGATATTATAAAGAATCATGGACTTTCCTTATCCTCACAAAATCAGGCAGCGGTTGAAGAAATGGTTGCGGCTGCAATGGGCTTTGTAGAAGTTGCAATGAAGGAAGAGGCGGTACAGGCGGCAGAAGGAGCTGATTCAGCAGCTATTGAAGGTGGTTCTGCGGAGGTTGCAATGCCTGTAGGTGGAAGTGAAATTTAGAAAATAGTAATTTCAAAGGAGATGAAAAATGCAGGTCTTTCTTTGCGATGATGAACCAGAAATAATATCTGTTTTAACAGAACGGGTGCGGAAGATTTTACCGGAAAGTAAGGCTTACGGTTTTACAGATGGGATTTCTTTGTTAAAGGCATTGCAAAAGAAAGGCTGTGACATTTTGTTACTGGATATTGATATGCCGGAAATGAGTGGTCTGGATGTTGCAAAATGTCTGGGGGAACTTCGTGTAAAACCATTTCTTATATTTGTTACCAGCCATGATGAGTTAGTATATGACAGTTTTCATTACCATCCATTTGGATTTATTCGGAAATCCCATTTGGAGGAGGAACTAGAAAAAGTTTTGAAAGACTGCTGTTTGGAGATGGCTAATCAGGAAAAACATTTTTACTTTCATACTGCTTCTGCTGATTTGAGGCTGGATTTGCAGGAGATTTTATATTTTGAGGCAGATGGAAATTATCTTAAGGTATTTACAAAGGAAACCTGTTACAGGTTTCGGGAGACACTTATGTCAGTGGAAAATGCCTTGTCGGTGGATGGTTTTGTCAGAGTGCATAAAGGATTTCTAATCAATCAGGCAGCAGTGCGGATGATAGGACAAGGAGATGTGGAGTTAATTAATGGAAGCCATGTTCCTTTTGGAAGGATGTATTTAGAATCTGCGAAAAAAAGGCTGAAGAGATATTTGGTGTACTGTTGATAATTAGATAATTATGATGTTGAGGTCAAAAGGTAAATTTACATATCGACTTCGTCAATTTGCA
>CANRVD010000102.1 GCA_947643145.1 uncultured bacterium
TCTTTTTAAATTCGGGAGTGTAGTTTTGTGACATAATGAGTACCTCTTTCCTTGTTATTTTGATTATATCTCATTAGCCACTCCCGTTACAACTTTAGTATAGCACTTCATTTATATAGATTTGTATGAGATTGTGTTGGCGCATGTGGAGAACTTACAGAGCGGCATGATAAGGGAACTTCTGGGACTTGGCTTTGGCATACTGGACCATCTTTATCAGGAATGGATGGACAGGGAGGACAGCTTTTATGTGGAACTTAAGGAGTATGCGTGTAACGAGTTGGAAGCGATCCCGGAAAAGCTAAATTTGGATGGGGAAAAGGAGGAGAAAGATGGAACAGAACCTGATCAGGCTGCTTAAGGCAGATGAGATCGAGTGCAGGGTGGCGGTTATCAAGGAAAACGGCTTGAGCCTGTTACTCTATAAGGATGCAAGGGTAGACCAGCGCATCCTTGATGAGACCTTCGGGCCTTTTGGGTGGAAGCGGAGCCACCAGAGCATAGAGGGGAACCTCTACTGTACGGTGGAGATCCATGATAAGGAAACCGGGCAGTGGATAGCGAAACAGGATGTGGGCACCATGAGTTATTCGGAGAAAGAGAAAGGGCAGGCTTCCGACAGCTTTAAACGTGCGTGCTTCAACTGGGGCATTGGCAGGGAACTTTATACCGCGCCTTTTATCTGGATACCAGCGGCAAAGGCAGAGATCCTGTATAAGGAAGACCAGAATAAAGTGAAACGGTTTTACTGTAACGACCATTTCTCAGTTTCCTCAATTCAGTACAATGACGACCGGGAGATCAGCGCCCTTGTGGTGGTAAATGACAGGGGACAGGCAGTATACGAACTGAAAGAAAAAGTCGCAGACGCTGCGGGTGGCCGCAAAGAGAAAGCTGCCGGAGGGAACGGAAATAGAGCGGAAACGGCACAAAAACCGGCGCAGAAGGATGCGGCGGGGAAAGCGCAGAAGGCTCCCGCTTCTATTTCCAAGGAACAGATGGATTCCCTGCAGGCGGAGCTTGACAGGACGGGCGTCACAATGGAGACTGTACAGAGCCGGTACCAGATACAGGAACCGGGAACGATGAGCGCAGAACTCTACGGCAGGGTGATGTCAGCGTTAAAACGGACGAAATCAACAGAGGCAGCATAGACGCACAAAAGAGGGAGGAGGGTAAAAGATTGAAAGACCACACTGATGTGCTGGCTTTTCAATCGGGAGTTTGTGATGGAGCGTCACAAACTCCTTGACAGTAGAGCAAAATTTAGGAGTTTTCCGAAGGAATACTCCGATTCTGCTTTCGTTTCTCAGCAAAGAACATTTTGGAATGGAGGATGAAAGATAAACAATGAGTTTTGAGGAATTTAGAGAAAATATCTTACAGGAGATCCGCGTGAGGGCAGACGGTGCATTTCAGGTAAAGAAACATGATGTGATAAAAAATAATAATGCGAAGCAGACCGGGATCGCGGTTGTGAAAGAAGAGGCAGATGTCGGGCCGTGCGTATATCTGGATGAGTTATACCGGGAATATGAATCCGAAGGGATGAAATTTGATGAGATCGTGGATGAGGTCTACAGACTGATCCTGAAATATGAGGAGGACATGCCGGATGTCGATCTGTCAGGATTCCGCAAATGGGAAACTGTCCAGGGGGATATTTATCCGAAACTTGTGAATGCGGGGCAGAATAAGGAACTGCTGGAAAAGATACCGCACAGGGACTTTCTGGATCTGGCGGTGGTCTATTATGCCATTGCCAGAGACCATGCACGGGAGGACATCGGGACGTTCCTCATTCATAACGGGCATATGGAAATATGGGGGCAGGAAGAAGAAAATATTTACCAGACAGCGCTGATGAATATGCGCGCTGATGGGGAGGCTGATCTTATCACGATCGAAAGGATTGTAGAACACATACTGGGCATTCCCTTCCAGGAGAAAGACGGCAATGCTTCACAGGATAAGGATATGTACATCCTGACGAATCACCGCAGACGGTTTGGGGCAGCGGAGATCCTTGACAAGAAAACCCTGCGGAGGATCGCGGATAAAGTGGGGGACGGATTTATTGTACTTCCCAGTTCTATACATGAGACTATCATACTGCCTCCAAAGGATGCGAAAAAGTATGAAGGACTGGCAAAAATGGTGCGGGAGGTCAATGATACGCAGGTCGATAGGGAAGAACGGTTATCTTATCATGTGTATGTGTACAGCAGGGATGAGGAGACGCTGAGGATCGTTGCGTGATAGTGGATAATTGCGGTGAGGGCATGAAAAGCAGGAGATTTTATCAGGGATAGGATGCCCTGCTCTTTTTATGCCCTTTTTAACCAGAGAAAGCGATCGCATGTGATCTGAGCTGAGTGTCGGATGAAGTACGAATGGCGAAATATACAGAGGGAAGAGGCGGACAGAATGAAGAAAAACAGATTGTTGGACATAATCGCAGCGCACAGGACAGTGACAGATCTGGATGAGATTTTAAAAAAGGATAAATATTATCAGGAGGCGTTGGCAAAAGAACAGGCAGCATCGGACATAATGGACAGCCTAAACCTTACAACTGAACAGAAAAAAGCTGTTGACCGTGTCATTACGGCATATAATGAATGTGGTGCGGCATATGGTGCAGTGGCGTATCGCTTTGGGATGGAGGACGGGATCAGGGTGCGGATGGAGATGGAAGAGATTATGCGCATGATATAGTAATGGTATGCGGGGCTTTTACTGCGTCATTTATTGATTTGCTGTGTTGGATATTGGTGTGTGGGCGTTGGCGGGGTGGTATAGTGGTATCTGTACCGCTCATACCACCCGATACCACCGCTGAATTATATAGATATAATATAGAATTGGAATCTGGCACATGTTAGACAATAAGAGTGATTGAACAAATATCTGAGATAGAGTACAATATAAAAAACAAGAAGATTGGATGTGAATATCATAAGCAAATCATGGGTTCATTTTATGCGCTGATATATATATGAAGCTAGGAAGGAGATAGTTAATGACAATCATAAATGAATTGGATTCTACCTGTGGAATCTCTGATGAAGAATTAACAATAAGATTCAAGGAGTCAATAAGAATAGATAATGAAGTGAGAAAAATAAAGGGACTGCCCATTGCAGGATACGATGATGAGACAAAAAAGGCATATCTTGAATATCCGGATGGGAGGCGGGAGTATGTCGGAAAATAATGCGGTAAGACTTCCAGAGGTCATTGTATTTGCAGGACCAAATGGAAGCGGGAAATCGACTATTACGCAGATGGCGAAAGTCGGGGGCGAGTATATCAATGCAGACGATATAAAAAGAACTACCCTGTGTACGGATCTGGAAGCGGCGGTAAAGGCGGAAGAATTACGGGAATACATGATAGAAAATAGAGAAGATTTTACTTTTGAAACAGTGCTGTCTACCGATAGGAATCTGCTATTACTGCAAAAAGCCAAAGAGCAGGGATATTTTGTAAGGGGCATTTATGTTTTGACATCTAATGTAGATATAAATGTTGCGAGAGTACAGGCAAGAGAAGCGTTGGGAGGGCATGGTGTACCAGAAGAAAAAATCAGGTCAAGATATGACAAGGCGCTTGCTCTGATTCCAAGGTTAGTAGAGATTTGTGATATCCTGCATATATACGATAATACGAGAGAGCCATTCCGTATATTCAAGAAGCGAAAAGACAAGTATTATCACTGGAAAAATCAATATTGGAGCAATGATGATATAGAAAGACTGAGCGGAATTATAAGATATGTAAATTAAATGCCCGGATTAGTTATGAAGGCTTATAAGAAGATTATCGTAGAAGAGGACATGGACAGATCTGTATGGGTGGTGATCTGAATGGTAGATGTTAATTTAAGCAGTCCGATAGATGGGAGAAATGCAGGAATGAAAGCATTGCAAAAAGCACTGGGGCCTGTTGCAATGGTAAAATTTATGCAACAGTATGATATGGGATATGGGGATTATACCAAAGAAAAACAGGAACAGACAGATATGAGTCTGGGAGAGATAGACATGTTGTTAAAGAATATGGATGATCACTAATTTATAGAACAATGATATATGTTTATAACGCTATAAAACCAGCGGGATAGTAATTTTACAGATAAGGGTTTGAAGAATGAAGGACAGAGCAATTCTGTTCTTTTTTTGAAAATTTTGTAACTAATTGAAATGAATTTTAAATATAGAATATTTCGTATGTATTGCTTGCGAACTCTATGGTTATGTATTACAACGAGAGTAATTTTGCTTATTACATAGGAGGGATTACTTCTCATTACAAGTTTAAATATTACATTTTTAACTTATATACTTAATTGAATATTCCGTTGCGAAAGTGCACTCCTTCCGTTCTTTCAGAGTAGTGTTTTTCGGAGTTTTAAAGCAGTACATTCCGATGCAGAGAGCACCTTTGTTTTTGGTTGACTATCATGCATTTGGAAGTCGAACTTTTGTCAAGGGCTGAGTTGCTTTGCGGTGCTTTGATTTTTCGGTAGGAGTACACTTTCGCAACGGAATATTCAATTAATCAAATACGGTAGGACATGGAGCGAACTCGCTCCATGCCGTTCTTTTATTTTTAGCAGGAAAGTGATAATGTATAAATAGTAGTATAAAAAGGGGAGAAGGGAGTTGTGGTTATGAAAAGTGAAATAAAGGAGATTTTAATTGATTCCTTGCAGCCTTTTGGAAAACATTCTGGGCGAACATATGAAGGAGGGCGATTACGGTTGCTTATGTGCAGTATTGAGGAAAACGGACTTTTTAATCCCATTATTGTTCGACCAGTTGATCAAGATAAGTATGAGATTATAAGTGGCCATAATCGTGTTAAAGCGATGAAAGAATTGGGACATAGCACTATTCTGGCTAAAATAGAAAATGATCTGACCGAAGATAAAGCATTAGAAATTTTTTATGAAAGCAATTTTAATCAGCAATCTTTTTCGGATTGGAATTATGACCAGAGAATAGAAGCAGTTCGATATTGTGAAAAAAAGATTAAGGAGTATTCACAACAGGGGAAACGCACTGATTTAGGAATAAATAAGAATGTGCCGGTTGAAGGAGAAACTTCTGTCCAAAGTAGACAGAAGTTAGAAGAGAATTCCAAACAGGTTACTACAAGGGATAAAATGGCTCGTAGTCTTGGAATTTCTACAGCAACTCTCAGTAAATATAGGCGTATTATAAAGCTTCCTGATGAGTTGTTAGATTCCTTAGTGCGCTTGCTTGATGAAAAAAGAATAACTTTTGAAGCGGCCTATGCAATTTCTAATATGCGTGATACGGATATAAGGTGCTTGATAAAAGGGATAAATAAATATCCTGATAGAAAACTTGACTTAAATACGTTGAAGAGTTTACCAAAGAGAAATGCTGATATTGATGGTGATATAATAGTAAAGATGGATGAACGACAAGTCCTGAAAGCATTGATACTTTCGGTAGCTTCTGACGTGATAATTCCTCGTTACTCAAAGTGATTGTTAAAGTATGTAAATATTCGGGCGAAATAATAATTTGAGACTTTTGCGTTAAATATGTTGATGAAAATATTCCCACAGGAATTCGTGATTTACATCTTTGTGATTTCCTGTGGGAGAATTTATTTAGATAATTTAAGAATCAGATATTTCACCATTTTCGTTAAAAGTTATTCCTGCTTTTTGAAGTAAATCCTGTACAGGGGCAGAAAGAATTTTGATGAATGCATCCTGAGATTCTGGAATGACAGTGTAATCAATTTCCGTTGGACTGTAAAATACTTTCTCGGTTAGTTCATATAGTATGTTATCCAAAAAGTCTTTCCAATCATCACCTAAGTACCCTTTTTCTATAAGTTCGTCAAAGATTAGGCAGCTTGAGATTACAATTGAATGATTGAGTGATTGAAAGTTTTTTGCACAAGATTCTATATCTGGATAGGCGTGAAGATCAAATAGTTTCCTGTATAATTTGGGGAAAAAAATATCTTTCAGGATGATAGATTTTGTCAGAACAGCATCCTTATCACCATCAGTTTCGCATTTGAGCAATTGATTTACTTCATATATGATATTGTATGGCTTGTATTCCTTTTCTAATCTGTATATTCTTATACCATAAAATTTTTTTTCTTCACAATGATAAGACAAAAGCACTTTTTGGAGCTTCAAGTAATTTTCATATTTCAATTTTCTTAATTTGGATATATAGCGTTTATATGCTTTCTTTAGGTTGATTCTGTAGTTATTATTTTTTTCTGCTCCGAGTGCTTTTGTTAGATCATTATTCAAATTGCCGATTCGTTTATGGGTTTCTTTGATAATATCAAACTCATCAACAGTTAAATTATGATTTATACGCCATTCATTTACTTCAGCAAGAGAAGAATTACTTTCTAAGATATAATATAAATTCCATTCATATATTGAGTCTTCTGACATCGCTGACCATTGAGGACGTCTGGTATAAACTGGACGTGATGATAGCAGACGATACCTTTTTTGTCTTAAACTGGTACTATCTGAGGTTAATAGATTCGGATAATCATCTGGGGTGCAATAGTTATCTGTACCTTCAACATTAAATTGATACGGTGAATTTTCATATGTAAATTCACTTAATGATATACCATCAATTCTTTTTGTGTTGTGTAGATACATACATAATGAAGTAAAAAGACAGGAATCATATACATTGTCATAGAGAGGTGCTTCTTTCAAAAAGTATGCAAATTCAAAGAATCTCATAGTTATAAAAGTATATATCTTCGAAAAAACGTATTCCAATATTTGTTCTCGGCTTAGGCTGTTCTCTTTCAAGAAATTAATTATATCGGTTCTTAATTTGTATAAAGTCTCATAAAAGGCCCTATTTTCAGTAGAGTTCAATTCGGAAATATTGATATCCCAATGAAAATTTTCACTTCTGTGTATAAAATTATTCCATTCAGAATTAGAATTCATGTTTGCTATAACTCGCTTTCTTATTAGAATGTAGGTGACCGTGTATAAAGTTTAAGGATAGTTATGAACTTTGTATTCCTCTTTAGCAGACTTTCCGCTTTAACTTAATCGAAGAGCGTTTTTTGGGAGAAATCGACAAGAACATAATGTGTTTCTTTACAGTAATAGGGTAATTTGTATACACGGCAAAAACCCTCAGGTGTCATAAGAAGAATATCTTTTAATGTAGCCAGTTCATGTGGAAAGATAACAGGTTCACGGGTTGTTGATCTGTTCGTACTTATGCTCGTTGATATCTTGTCGTCTCTACTATCTGAGCAATTAATGGGTTTGATAATGCTGCTTGAAGTGCTTGGGCTATTATCCATATTTACCCTATCGTTAGTACTTCTTTTTTCCACATTAATACTTCCTATCATATCGCTGAATATCTTTTGATTGTCAGGATCGGTGACATTTAGGATTGCCTTATATTGACAGTTATCCATAATAATTTTTCGTGATTCTATTCCATAAGTTTTATCAAGCTGGGAAAGACTCTGCATCATCAGACAGATAGTCACATTCTTGCTTCGGAGTGTAGAGATTGCATTTTGGATAACGTCTATTTTTCCAAGACGTGGGAATTCATCGAGCAATAACAGGACTGGTGGAAAAGACTGCTTTTTCCCATTAGTGCTGTATTTATCAGGGCGGCGCTCCAAAGTACGAATGAGCTGGGTGAGCATAAGCGTTATGGCGCTATCCCACTGCCCTATTTTGTACTCTGGTATCTGCATAAAAATACTTTGAGTTTCCAAATCTTCCCATCGTATCATGTTGTCTCCTTTAGTGAAAGCAGATTTGATCCGATTGTCGGTAGCAAAAGGTATAATCCGGTTGCTTAATTCCGCGCTAATTGCTGTCAGCATTTTATTGTCTTCGGGTTCTACAATTTCGCGGAACTGTTTAATATGCATATTGGCAGCTTCATTCTCACTGTTTCCAATTTCGTCAATTAATTCCCATAGTTTCTCTGTTTGTATCAATGTCATGGCATGATTGAAAGTTCCTTCAATTGTTTTTCCGGTATCTTCATCAGTTTCATGCATACCACAGACATACAAAATTACGGCTGTTAATACGTGTTGCGCAGCTTGACACCAAAATGGTTCCGGAATATTAGGTGGTATAGGAATAATAGCCTGTGCAATTTCACGTGCATTTTGTACTAGTATAATACATTCTAATTAATTGTACATTCCTGTGCTATGTGATAAGATAT
>CANRVD010000103.1 GCA_947643145.1 uncultured bacterium
ATGATACCCCCTAAATCGCAAAAAACGCTGGAAACATGCGTGTTCCCAGCGTTTTTTAGGGTTCTTTATAATCTAACGATTTATTTCATCTGAGCTGCTACTTCAGCCGCAAAATCCTCTTCCTTCTTTTCAAGGCCTTCACCAGTCTCAAAACGTACAAAGCTCTTCACGGTCAAATTGCAGCCCTCAGCCTTTGCAACATTCTCTACATACTTTCCAACTGTCTCCTTGTTCTCAGCCTTAACATACTCCTGCTCCAAAAGGCAAACTTCCTTTAATTCCTTATTCAGACGACCAATAATCATCTTTTCAATAATATTATCCGGCTTATTTGCATTCTTAGGATCGTTTTTAGCCTGAGCCAAAAGAATAGACTTCTCATGCTCTTTATAATCCTCATCCACATCAGCAGAAGATACATACTTTGGATTTAATGCTGCAATCTGCATTGCAACATTCTTTAAACAATCCTTAACACCATCACTGGAAGAATCTGTATCAGCCTCTACTAATACACCAATCTTACCACCAGCATGGATATAAGAAACTACAAGACCAGTCGTCTCTACCTTCTGGAAACGGCGGATTGTCATATTCTCACCAATTACTGCAATCATGGACTTTAATTTCTCATCAACTGTCTGCCCGGCCTCTGCTGTCCAAGGCTCTGCTAAGAATGCATCAATATCAGACGCCGAAGTTGTCTTAGCCTGTGCTGCAACCTCCGCAACATAAGCCTGGAACTTCTCATTCTTTGCTACAAAGTCCGTCTCGCTGTTTACCTCTACGATAGAAGCCAGCTTTCCATCCTCTGAAACATCTACTGCAACCATACCTTCTGCTGCAATACGTCCAGACTTCTTTTCTGCCTTTGCAAGACCATTCTCTCTTAACCACTCTACTGCCTTATCCATATCACCGTCTGTGTTTGTAAGAGCCTTCTTACAATCCATCATTCCGGCACCAGTCATCTCTCTTAATTCTTTTACCTGTGAAGCTGTAATAGCCATTTTCTTTTCCTCCATAATTTCATTCTTTGATATTGGAGGCAAAAAGTATTTTGCCCCCAACTGATGCATCAGTTAAATATCCTGTACACTGCCCGACAGGATACAAAAGAAACGAACTATGCCTCAGCAGCCTCTTCTTCTACATCTGCCATAGACTCACCCTGATTAGCCTCAATAACTGCATCTGCAATCTTAGAAACAATAAGCTTTACTGCTCTGATTGCATCATCGTTACCAGGAATAACATAATCAAGCTCTTCCGGATCACAGTTTGTATCTGCAATTCCGATAAGAGGAATACCTAATGTATGTGCCTCCTGAATACAGATTCTTTCCTTCTTTGGATCTACTACAAAGATAGCATCAGGAATCTGCTTCATGTCCTTGATACCGCCAAGGTTCTTCTCAAGCTTATCCCATTCCTTTTTAAGACCGATAACTTCCTTCTTTGGAAGAACATCAAATGTACCATCTTCAGCCATTGTCTCAATAGCTTTCAGTCTCTTAATACGCGTCTGGATTGTCTTAAAGTTTGTAAGCATTCCGCCTAACCATCTCTCATTTACATAATACATACCACAACGCTCAGCCTCAGCCTTAATCGAATCCTGTGCCTGCTTCTTTGTACCTACAAAAAGAATAGTACCACCCTTGGCAACGATGTCTTTTACAGCATTATAAGCTGTATCTACCATGCCTACAGACTTCTGTAAGTCAATAATGTAGATGCCGTTACGCTCTGTGTAGATGTACTCTGCCATCTTAGGGTTCCATCTTCTTGTCTGATGTCCAAAATGAACACCTGCTTCCAGTAACTGTTTCATTGAAATAACACTCATGATAATACCTCCAATTGGTTTTTTGGCTTCCGCATACTTCCAAACGCATGACCTCCATAGGCACCAATGCGAAATCCGCATGCGTGTTTAATATAGTTTCCTGTATTTTCTGACTTTCCCGCTGATACGTGACAGTCCGTCAATACACACTTTGTTAGTCTAACACAAAAAAATGCCCATTGCAAGGGCATTTTAAATTTTTCAGACAACTACTCCCCTCTGGCATTACTGCTCACTCCGTGACCAGTAACAAAAGTATTGCGAATACAATGCTTTGCATTTGCAACGCTGAATGCTCACAGTCATTTTATGACGCGAAAAAACTATATCCCTTTCTCAAAATGCTGATAGTCCTTTACGCTCTTCCAACTACCACCCCATGTAAATCCATGTTTGATAAATAATTTGTAGCATAAATCCTTCTTATCAATTTTATAGGCAAAGGATTTGGAGCGGTCCAGATACTTCCTGCCCATCACTGGTTCGCACACTTTTTTTCCATTGATGGTATGAATATATGGATTATAAAGAGGATTAATATCAACCGCCATTCCATAACTGTGTTTGGAAAGGTGTGTTGTGCCGGATACCGGACGGTAATTAAAGCTGGAAGTATTATTATCTGCCATAGAATCCTCATCTACCGCATTATACTCATCCACGAGAACCATCTTTTCGACTGGATATTTTTTACAGTAAAGTTTATAAAAAATACTACAGATATCCTTTGCAATTCTCCGGTTTACTACCATCTCACCAATATGTGTCTTTTTATCAAATCCATAGTAAAGAACCCTGATATAGCGTAAATCACTTCTAGGAACTGTACAGTTCTTTTTGTAAGACTTTTTATACATTCTTTGAAAAATATCATCGGAGATTTTCGTTTGGTAAAACATCCTCCTTATCTGTTTTTTACTCGCATTTTTAACAGAAACAACAGTTGTGGCTTTTTTCTTCTGATAGCGCTTTTTATAATAATCCACCGCTTTCTTTAAATTAGCAGAGGAAGCCGGCATTTGCACCATCTGCTCATCTGCCTGCGCAGCACAGAATAGCCTCTTTCCCTTTACCTCCTCCTTTGCAGCGCTCTTTTCCGGCAATTCATTTTTCAGGTAAAAAACAGACAGGATTACCAAAAAAGAAACTCCTGCAACCAGCAGCCCTCTCCCCGCACGTTCTCTCACTTTCCGCTTTCTGCTTCTATTTTCATTTAACAATCTTTTATAACTCATAACACTCCATTTCCCTGTCTATAGTGGTTTCTTATAAACTATTATTCACATCAAAAAATTATTCCCAATACATAGGAAAGCCTCCTCTGAATCTGTTTCATTCAAGAGGAAGCTTTCGAATCATTACAGTCCCAAAATCTTTTCCACCGTTTTCTGCATATCAGCCGTATCACATACCGTATCGTGAAGAACAGCCGCACTGCGAATCTCTTCTACCGCATTTGGAATCTTTGTACCGGAAGTTTTGCTTAATTCGTCAATTAATACAAAATCATCCATTCCCTCATACTTCTTATCAATTGCTGTCATAACACTTGTTGCAAACTTATACGGGCTTGCAGTAGATGCAATCACCGTTTTTGCAGTATCTTTTGTCTTTTCCTTATACTCATGATAAACTGCAGATGCTACCGCAGTATGAGTATCCATTACATATCCTGCTTCCTCATAAACTCTCTTAATCTCAGCCGCAGTCTTTTCCTCACTTGCCCATCCTCCAACAAAATCTTTCATTTGAGCCTTCATATCATCTGTAATAGAATATTTTCCACTGTCTGTAAGAGCCGCCATCATTCCAGCAGTTGCCTTGGCATCCTCTCCGGCGATTTTATAAATCAAACGCTCCAGATTGCTGGATATCAAAATATCCATAGACGGTGAAGTCGTCAAAATAAACTCACGGTTTTTATCATACACACCTGTTTCAAAAAAATCATATAATACTTTATTATCATTGGAAGCGCAGATTAATTTTCCTATCGGCACTCCCATATTCTTTGCATAAAAAGCAGCCAGAATATTTCCAAAATTTCCAGTTGGTACAACAAAGTTAACTGCCTCGCCATTCTGAACTGCTCCTTGCGCCAAAAGCCTTGTGTAGGAATAAACATAATATACCACCTGTGGCACCAGACGCCCAATATTGATGGAATTTGCAGAAGAAAACTGATATCCCTTTTCATTCATGACTTTGGCAAGCTCTTTATTGTTAAACATTGCTTTTACACCGCTTTGGGCATCATCAAAATTCCCCGTAATGCCCACTACAGAAGTATTTGCCCCTTTCTGCGTTACCATTTGGCGTTCCTGAATTCTACTGACACCATTTTTCGGATAAAAGACAATAATGCTTGTTCCTTCTACATCGGCAAAACCGGCAAGCGCTGCCTTTCCTGTATCTCCTGAAGTCGCTGTCAGAATCACAATCTGATTGCTAATCTGATTCTTTTTAGCCGAAGTTGTCAGCAGATGCGGTAAAATAGAAAGTGCCATATCTTTAAATGCAATGGTTGCACCATGAAATAACTCCAAATAATAAGCACCATCCTTTTCCACAAGAGGCACAATTTCTTTGGTATCAAATTTATCATCATACGCACGATTAATACAATTTTTTAATTCTTCCTCTGTAAAATCTGTTAAAAACTGCTTCATAACCTCATATGCAGTTTCCTGATAATTCATCTTTGCTATATCTTCCAAGGAAGCTGAAAGCTTCGGAATGCTTGTTGGCACGAACAAACCTCCATCATCCGCAAGCCCCTTCAAAATGGCCTGTGAAGCAGTAACCGCCTCGCCGCTTCCGCGTGTACTCTGATATCTAATCTCCATGATTTCCTCCATTCCGTTGCAATGCAAACCTACAATCAATATTCCCAAGCTAAAACAACGCTATTATACAATACCATATCCGTTTTTTCAAGTTTGAAATAGCTGTTATAGGGCAATTTTTTAGGCAGCCGTTACTATTCACGGCTAATTTCAGAAAATAGGCAGACTCGTCATGCTTGCACGTAAGAGGATGATTATTTTCTGAAATCAGCGTGTAGGCTGTTCTGAACAGCATAAGTAAAACAGAAGCTGCTGGTTTTGCAGCAGCAGACAGCGAAGCTGGATGGTTTTACGCATGGTGTTTAGAACAGCCGTGAATAGTAACAGGCAATCACTTGAAATTTGAATAACATTTCAAACGATTGCCTTAATTTGTTTTTGCTTCGATTTTTGTATCGATCTATTTGAAAAACTCATGGCATCCATACTTGAAAAGCCTTGTTAATGCCCTGTCAAACCATCTAACATTTACCTGGTTTGCACTGGAACGTTCCATAAAATACAATGCTCCTCTTGATGGATTTTTTCCATTCAGGGCAGCGCGCACCGCCCTTTTCGTTTTCTTTGAAACCTTCACGGTATAATATCTTCCATCTGAAATCGGTGAAAACTGTCTGTGGGCAAATACCACTTTCTTAATAGTAGAAGGAAACTTTTTGCTTTTTACACGGTTAAGCACCACATTAGCCACCAGTACTCTTCCCGTAAAATTTTCACCTCCGGCTTCCGCCTCTACAATCCGCTCCAAAATCTGTTGGTCTTGTGTTCCTGCTGCCACACCGCAGCAAGCCATGATTTCTCTTTTTCGTCTTGCTTCCTTCCTTCTCTTCTCCTCCAAAAGTTTCTGCTTTAATAACTTTTCTTCTAAAAGTTTTTCCTCCTGAATCCGCTGGGAGCGGCTTTCAACAAGAGCAGCAATCTTTTGCTGTTCTGCATCCTGTACTGTAGATGCCGGAATACTGATTTCTTCCTTGTTGCTTCTTAAAACCGGATTTGGTATCAGCTCGATTTCTGCACCCTCCACATTTCCAGAAGCAGACGGTATCATAGACATCGTCTGTGTAGGTGCCTGTGCAACGACATAATTGTCCGGCACACCCAGTACAATGCCTGTTGCTGTTACTGTGGTTACGACACCCTTTACTATCTTATTCATAAATATCCTCATTTCTGCGCTGCTTTTAATGGCCAAGCCTTATGATTGCTCCGGCTGCTAAATGTCAGAGTAATAAGACTATATGCATTTTTATAATGTTTGCGCTGGCAGCACACAGCCACAAACCTGAGACATGTACAAAGTTAAGATTGTGTTGTTACTAATCACGACTGTTTTCTGAAATCAATTGTGATTAGTAATATTGTATTACACGTCTTTTAACTTTGTTACAAATCTATTACAAATTATATGTTTCAATTTTGACCTTTATTCACTTATTACATAATTTTGTAACATTTGCAGAAAAATATACATAAAAATCCAATTTTTCTGTACAAATGCATATTTTGTCGTTCCCATCTCGACGGCTTGCGACAAAATATGATATAATAAAAAAGGTTTGAAGTTCCTCTATCGCATGAAAGAACCATGCGAAGTGGAACTAAATCAAACCTAAAAAGAACGTAAAAACAGCGTTCTTCGCATGGAATATTCGAGAAATTTCCTATTGTTTTAATAAGGTTTGAAGTTCCTCTATCGCATGAAAGAACCATGCGAAGTGGAACTAAATCAAACCTAAAAAGAACGCAAAAACAGCGTTCTTCACATGGAATATTCGAGAAATTTCCTATTGTTTTAATAAGGTTTGAAGTTCCTCTCAAAAAAGGAGACAGGATATGGCACATTTACCGGGAGTCTTTCAGGCAAAAAAAAAGGACGGCAGCATCTACTACCGTTCCTCTGTTACATTTCGCTCAAAACATATTAGTCTGGGAAGTTTTGAGACAGAAGCGCTGGCAAGTCAGGCATACACCGAAGCCAAGGTGCTTTTGGAAAGTCCTGACAAAATAACTCCTGATGATTATCAACCGGAAACTTCTTCTGCTTTAAATTTTGCAAAATGGATTTCCCTAATTAATTTTAAAAACAATGGATTTTATATTAAGACCCCGATTTACCTGCAAAGCAGCTTTTTTTCCTATTACCTGTCTCCTACCGATGTCCTGATTTTTGATGCAGATGACCTTTTTTACTATTCCAATCACGCAATTATGCGAAGGGGAAACCACCTTTTTGTAGCGGAATATGGAATGCAGACCAATATCCACTCCCGGTATGGTATTAAAAATTTTGCAAGGCTTGGAACTGACTACCGCTTTGTAAACGGTGATACGAATGATTACCGTTATAGTAATATCGAGATTTTAAATGCCTATCACGGTGTTACCTGCAGTACAAAGGGGACAAAACAGTTATATACATCCAAAATCCATATTCATGGAGATTTTGTAATCGGAAGATACAAGACGGCTGTTGAAGCCGCTATTGCATATAATAAGGCAGTAGATATACTGCATAAAAAGCATTTGAATAAAAAATTTGAAAAAAATTATTTAGAGCAGTTAAATGCAGATGAATACCATAGCATTTATGATTCTGTCTCTATTTCTCCAAAAATAACAGGATACCATTCAGATTAAACCGATCTGAACGGTATCCTGTCAATTATGAATTTGATGTAATTTTCGCTGCTTTCTTCTTTCGATATCCTTTCAGGACAATTTTTTCCAAAAAACGCTTTAAAACAATTTGAATTTCTTCATGGCGCGCAATCTGCTTTACAAGAATGGAATGCACATTGGCACGGTTTGCTCCCCAGATATCCGTAAAAATCTGATCCCCCACAAAAAGAGTTGTTTCCGGTGTCGTTCCCATCTGCTTCATTCCCTGCTCATAGCCTCTCGCAGAAGGCTTTCCGGCCTTATAGACATAGTCCGCTTCCAAAGCATCTGCTAATGGCTTTACCCTCTCATCCTTATTATTAGAAATGATACAAGTTTGAAACCCCATTTCCTTTAACTGCTGAAATAGCGCAATTGCCACCAGGGTAACGGGCTGGTCATGTTCCACCAGCGTGTTATCCACATCAAACAGAATTCCCCGGTAGCCCTTGTCATAATACAACTGATAATCAAGCTCATACGCCGAGTCTGCATCCTCATCTGGATATAAATTTTGAAACATCTGCACAAAAATCCTTTCTTCTACGATAGGTCGCCGGCTTCGCCAGTAAACCTATTGTCATAAACCAAGTGAAAAGAAATAATACCCTTTTCCTTCCCTACACATCAATACATCATATCCTTTATAAATGATGTTGAGGTCAAAAGGTAAATTTACATATCGACTTCGTCAATTTGCAC
>CANRVD010000104.1 GCA_947643145.1 uncultured bacterium
TTGTGCAAATTGACGAAGTCGATATGTAAATTTACCTTTTGACCTCAACATCATTACTTACAAAAATATAATTTCTTTCATCTTTTTCATAAATGCGAAAAGAAATCCTATTATCATCAGCTTCAACCAAATCAAGCTCTCCCGGCTGTGCTGCCAAATTGGAAAAGAAATATTTTCCATCTACTCCATACACCGCAACCGGAACCGAAAAACTATTTAAGATATTTTCAGCTTCTGTTTCTTTCTTTAAAAAAAAACTCCGGATCGGAATACAGTATAGATTGCAGGATATATCTGTTATATTGAAAATTCTGAAAAGCAATCTTTTTTCCTGTTCTATTGCATTTCCATAAGCAAAGTTTATCAGTAAATACCCTACAACCTGAAAAGTAATACCAAAAATCACGATGTAGCTCAAATTCCTTTACCGTTAATTCTACTGACTTTCCTCCCTTGCTGACCGTTCTGGAAACCATGTCTACCTCCACATCCGCAAAGGTAAGTTTATTATTTATCTTCCCATATCTCCTGAGCAGGGCTTCCACACGGGCGAGCAGCTCCCCAATCTGAAATGGCTTGACTATATAATCATCAGCTCCCATTTTCAGTCCTTTAATGCGGTCATCTATCCCACTTTTGGCTGTCAGGAAGATAACAGGTGTTCCAATAGGCTTTACATATTTATTTATTGTAGCAAAAAGATGTGTCAAAGTTGCATATTTTTCTTATCCGCATGCATTGTTTATAAATATACTGCAATCTAATGAAGCTGCCGCTTCACGAATTTTCATTCGCTAATGCGACAGCCCCATTTTTAAGTTACAAGAAACTTTTATCCTGTTATTGCATTACTTTGACATTATCGACTGATACCAAGGACTGTATACAGCCCCATCTCAGATAAAGGCCGCTTGGAGTACCTGTACCATTCACACTGACTTCTCCACTGTAATATACGTTATCCTCATCACGAATAACCACTGCTGCCTTCTTTGTCTCTGGATTGCCAAGAACGGTCACATTTACCCAGTCAAGCGGAAGAGCAAACGTATCGCTTGCATCGTTGATGCTCCAGTTGGTACTGTTGGTAGCAGATATCTTGAAAATATAGCCGCTCTCAAGCCCCCGATTAGTATTTCCTTCCTTAAATGCAACATCCGTACTCATTAAAGCAAACTCCGTTGCTTCTCTTGTGCCTGCCTCCAACGCTACATCAAATGTAACGGCATAATTCCCGCTCACTTTATCAGAAATTCCAAAAAGCGTCTGTGCTCCCTGTGAATCCGCCGTATTACCCGCAGCAAACTTAATAAAACTGTCATGTGTTTCATCTGCTTCTACATAAAGGCAATTCTGCTTATCCACGGACTTCCATGTTGTGGCAATTGCCGCATCGTTTACCATCGTACTGTAATCCTCTTCGTAAAGAGCCGTTCCATACTCCTTCGGCAATACAATTACGGTAAAATCCTGCTTTGTGCCGCCAACATCGGCTGTCATGGTAACTGCCTTATAACCGCTTGCAGGCTGTGTTACCTTTCCTTCTGTAGTAATCACACCTGTATCGGAAGAAGACCAGCTGACCTTATTATTTCCAAGGTTTGCAGGCAAATCTATGGTGTCTCCCTGCACAACAGAAGCAATCTCTAACGTTTGCTCTCCCACCGTCAGCTTAAATTCTTTTGTCGTACTGCTGTTTCCTCTGGTAACCGCCGCAGTCAGCGTAACTGTCTTTGCACTGCTGCCACATGTTACTTTTGCAGTCGCCCCCTCCAGTGTAACCGAAGTATCATTAGATGACCATGTGATTTTGGAGCCAAATAATCCCTCTGTATCTAGTGAAAAGTCTTTTGAAACCTCTTTTGGAATAGAAAGCTGTTCTGCGTCATATTTTACAGCCGCATCATCTGTCTTATGCATTTTACTGCCCCAAATGGAACGGTTGTCACTGCCCACAGCAGTAAATGCCATCACCTTTTCGCGCTCTGCTGTCTGCTCATACTGTTCTAATACAACGCCCTTATAAACCTTATCGTTTATCTGAATTGTTACATTATGCCCATCCAGTGTCCAGCTTCCGGCATAAGCGCCTGTTACAGTGCCGTCTGCATTCAGCGTCAGCCGTTCTGACTGAATCGTATCCATATTGGAAATCGTGGTTTTGGCAAATGCATCCCTGTGGTAGATAAATTCATAATCACCGGCAACCTCCGCCTGTGCATAGCTTTCTGCAATCGTTTCTCCATTATATTCAAACGGAGCAGTTACCAGCCAGCCATCCTCATTGACAAAGGTCTGGTGAATACGGGCGGTAAAACTATCTGATGTACTTGTTCTGGTATGGAACTGAATAAATGTTTTCCCGTTGCCATCATCTGTTGCCGAATTTCCTCCCTGCGATACATATGCGGAATCCATAAAGGAAAATCTGTAATTGTCCATAACACGAAGTCCCAGTTCATATTTCTGTAAATCCTTTGTTGCCTCATTTCCCTTTGTATCATAATATGGTCCCTCTGGATTTTGGGCACGTACTACACGCATATTGTAACCGCCGTAGTATTGCAGATTTCCCACAGAAGTCCAGAGATAATAATAATATCCAGTAGGGGATTTCTCATTTTTTATCATCTGAATATAAGGTCCCTCACCATTGCTGTTGGCGATTTTCTTTCCATAATATAGGTCATCTGTGCTCAAGGCATCCTCTGCTCCATCCTTGCTGTCTGCATAATTCTCACCACGCAAACCGGTATTTTCATCTAACTGTAACAGACGGATTCCACCTGCTGTGGTAAAGGAACCATATACCATCCAAAGCTTTCCTTCATGGTCATAAAATACCGTAGCATCAATGCAGTCAGGGCTATTCACACCAAGCGTTGCATATTTGCTTGCTTTCGCCTCAGCCAAAGTCATTCCAAGAGCATCTGCAATATTTGTCTTATCCATATCACTTCCGTCCTCTGCCAGTCCCGAACATACAATCATTCCCTGATAAGCATACGGGCCATCCGGATTATCAGAGGCTGCCATAGCAATACAGCATTTTGTAAGGCCGTCTACAATCGAAATATACATACAATACTTTTTCATGGAAGTATTGTATATAATATCCGGCGCCCATGCATTCTGACGGGCACCATCTGGCATCGTAAATGCATACGGCTCTGCAAACTCCTCTGTATAGTCCTTTGTAAATAAATTACTCAAGATACTATAGTCAATGCTTGATTTTGCAGCATCACTCCATCCAATCAGGTTGGTAGATGTGGCCGCCCTGACATGTGAACCAAACGTATAATATTTACCCGAAACAGGGTCTCTGTATACCGATGGGTCATGAATTGCCTGCTCCAGATGTTCTACTGTTACTGTACATGTGGAAGTTTTTCCACCAGAAACAGCCGTAATAACCGCCTTTCCCATTCTCCCTGCTTCCACTCTGCCATTTTGGTTTACCGTGGCAACGTCCTCATTATCTGAGTGGTATGTAACTTTTCCCTTCGCACCATACAGCGTCAGTTTTTTTGCTGTGGTATCCGAAGTTCCCGCCAGCGTAATGGTCTCTTTCTTTTTTGCAAATCCAAAACTGTAATTTTTCACCGTAACCTTTACTTTCTTCTTTAGTTTTTTGTTTGCTTTTGCCGTTATGGTGATGGTTGCCCTGCCTGTCTTTACCGCAGTAACCTTTCCTTTTGCATCCACCTTTGCCACCTTTTTATTCGATGACTGAAAACTTACTTTCTGTGATGCACCTTTGGGCTTTACCGTTACCTTCAGTTTGACGGACTTCTTATTTTCCGGCCCTCCAAGGTACAATGTTTTTGTAGATGCAGTTACCTTAAGGCTTCCTGCTGCCGCAGCAGCCGATACCTGTGTAGTACCACCCGGCAGCAGGCTGCCCGCCATAGCGACAGACAGAACTACTGCACTCAATTTTCTGCAAATCTTTCTCAATTTCTGCTTCCTCCTTATCTGCATTTTTTATTTCCGCGAAGCAAGAAGGCAAGCACGGACTTACCCACATTTGGCGGTTCTAAATGCCAGTGGTACTTTGATGCCCTTTGCTTGCAGCCGAGTCTTTGACTGCTCCGCGGTTAAATATCATATAATACCACAGATTGCTTCGTGGGAATAAAACAATCCGTTATCCCAAAGCATATATCTTACTTTAGTATAACGGATTGTAAAATAGTTATCAATATTATTATTTATGCAAAAACAGAATATCAGAAAGACAAAATAAATCATATAAAAAACAGGCGGAAATTATCTTTTAATCGAAAATTAGAGTGAACCGTATCCTGCATACCTTTACTGCAGGACAGCCTCCTCAACATTGTTCTCTGCCAGATACACCGCTTTGCATATCCGCTCATAAATTTGATTACATATCTCCACTGAAGACATCCCTTTGTATTCTTCATAGTATAAAGGCTTTAGATATAAAACCTTAGTTCGCACCCGGCGCAGTGACCACAAATCAAACACCTTCCAGGAATCGACCAATGCTACCGGCACAATCGGCGCCCTCGCTCTCATTGCACTTTTAAAACTTCCCGGTTTAAACGGGTCTACATAATTTCCATTGCGGTGCTTGTACCCACCCGAAGGGAAAATAATAAACTTCCTTCCTGTCTTGACTTCATTTCCTACTTCACGTATAATCCCTGCCGCCTGCCGTAAATCGTTTAACTTCATCCGCTTTCCCCCTACAAGGTCAATAAACTGCTTCACCAAAGGCATATGGGAACGTGCATCGTCCATTACTACAGAACAGGGTCTGTCATGGGACAACATAATGCCAAGAGCGTCATATTTCCCCTGATGGTTTGCAAACATTACATAACCACCCTCTTCCGGCAGATGTTCCATTCCATAAGCTTCTGTACGTATCCGTCCCCTGTTATTCATCAGGCGGATGGCATGTCTGTCATATTCATAACGTAATTCTTCGGAATACTTTTCTTGATGCCTTGCCATATAACCCATTTTGGGAATCATCCAAACCCGGTGCAAATTTCCGAGAATAACATAAAAAAAGCGTATCACAACTTCACCTCTAAATCTTCCAAGTAAGCTCCGTTTTATAAATAGTTCAAAACAGTATAAAACTTTTCTATTAGTTAAAATCCATTAGAGAATCATACCACAAAACCGCTCTTTTTACAAGCACTGGTACACCGTTTCCACGGAAATCTCGCCATCCATTTTGTGGATGATCTGGCGGCAGATATGCAGCCCAAGTCCGCTGCCTTTATTACTTCCGGCATTGGAACCTCTCCAAAAACTTTCAAAGATATGGCATTTTCAATTATATTCTGAACTACCTCAACACTTCTGTCGATATCCCCTTTCAAAACACAGTCCGTATATTTTCCAATGAAAAATCCTGTTTTCAGAAATTCCATTTTCTCTCCATAATATGCCACTAAAGATCAGCAGCAATACCAGAACAACAACAGCAGAAACCTTACGAAAACTTTTCATGCAGCCAGATTTTGGCGTACTGTTCCGGTGGGATTTCCCTTGGGATGGAAAGCACGAACCTACGGGCAAGCCGGGAGTTCCATTTCAGATTTCCTGCTTGGTGACAAAACTATTTTGTTAAAAGGTATTTACATAGTTTTGTTTAAAAACCAGAGCCGTACAACGAATACGATTTGTCCAATCGCATATGCCCCTATAATGGTGAAACATGGAACCACGGTCATGTAACCCGTAAATATTAAAGCGAATATAGAAATTACAATAGTAACATTCATCACTTTAAAACCACTTGCCATAGCAGCGTTACTAAGTGCTACATTTCTCTCATCGTTTTCCTCAATTTCCATTTCCTTGGTCTTTTTAGTAAATAAGTCGCAAACTCCACATATAATAAATAAAGTTCCTATAGCACTTCACTATTAGAGATGTTCCTACCACAATCAAATCAGGTCGTGGTACAGGAACTATTTCATGTATCCCCATGCCATATGTCAGTAATCCGCCCATTAAAATAATTACTCCTAAAACTGTTAATAAAATCAACAATCTTTTTTTCATATTCCTTCCTCCTCGTAAATAAAAATTTCTTCAATGCTCATATCAAAATATCGGGCAAGTTTAAATGCTAACTGTATGGACGGATTATATCGCCCATTTTCTAAAGAGCCGATTGTTTGTCGCGATACTTCTAATGCACGGGCTAATTCTTCCTGTTTGATTCCTCGTTGTTTTCGCAATTCTTCCAGTCGATTCTTCATACAAACCTCCTTTCATACGGAAAGCATACTTTCCATTATGTTATTATAGCACTGATGACAGAAATGTCAGGCATACTTTCCGTTAGTTTCAAAAAACAGACAAACCAAAGTAACTTGCACTACAAAATGATTCCACTCGACAAGTCCACAAAGGGGTAGCTGGCAGAGCCAGCGCAGGGGAAGTGTAGCTTCCCCTGTGATGATTGGAGCAGATTGAAAATCTACGGAAATCATCTGCTGTCTGGGCTTTTTGTCAGATTTCCTCCGTTTCGTCTATGCCCTTTCTGTCTGTAGATATTGGCTCACCCTCTGACGGCTGTACCAAGTTCCCACAAGCAGTATAAGCCATAATTAGTACAAGCGCTATAATTAAAATAGAAAACTTTTTCAAGACTGTCATCCTCTCCATGAGCTGCAAATGGAAATTTAACTGTTCTAATCTACATATTTTCCAAAATCCCTTTACAGACTGTTTCTGAAAATGGTTACAATATCATCATGCCCAGATACCTTATAACCCCATCAAGAATAAGTGTGCTTTCAGCAAGTCCCTCTAATATTTTTTCATCTGCTCCAAGCTCTGTGATATTCATGACAAGCCCCAGCTCATTCATCCAGCTTTCCATTGCTGCCAGTCCTTCCTCTGCCGCCTGCTCATCTGTTTTTCCTGTGGCATCTACATTCCATACATTCTTTGCAAACCGCACAAACTTTGCAAGACCATATGGCATGATGTAACGATAATATGGCTGAGATACCGCAGCCAATGTCATTCCATGTGTTAAGAAGAAAGTTCACGCAACTGTCATTAAATATTCAGCCGTCCGCAAGCGAGGAGTCAAAATCTGAATACACTTTTGCCTGCCACCCGCTACAATACATAAAAATCAGAACCCCCCGTCAAACGGGTGGTTTGCTCTGCGGCTATAAGCCGCTGTTACCGACCAGCGCCTAAAGACGCTGGCTTTCACTTATAAAAACAACACCCTGTGATGCCCACACTGCCTTAATGCACTGGTTCCAAAGAAAAACAGAAAACACTTCATTGTCCATAAATGTGTAACCCCAAAGTGCCCCTATTATCTCCACAATCCCAAAAAAGTGGATAAAGGTGACCTGAAAGAGGACTATGGTAAAAATAAATATAAACTCCACTACATTTACCGTGAATTCACGATAGATTTCTTTCGGATGGATTTGTCTTCCCTTCCCAAAAACGCATCCTCCCTCAAATTTGACAGGTTTGATGCCAATGTATGAATGCCTTCAGGCGCTCTGTAATCGGTTACCAGATTTCAGACAACCGTGGTGTCGGTCCATGCATCCTTGCCATGCAGATGGCATTCCGCCACCTCAAAGAACTGCCAGAAAACTTTAAATTTATTGCTGACGGTTACAGCGCATATCCCCTTGCTGCACAACAGTTTTTCCAGCGGTTTGGAGATGCATTCCGGTTTGATATCACCCAGGTCATTGGTCCCACAAACGATGATGAGGTGTCTGCCCGATACCGTCCTTACAGGCAGATGATTGAACGGTTAAACAGAACCTACAAAGCATCCTGCCGCCCCACAAACGGATTTGACAACATTGACGGGGCCAGCTATGATTTAGCTCTTTTGGTTGCATACTATAACTTCCTGCGCCCGCATTTGTTCAATCAGGGATTGCTTTTTCAGATTTCCAGTTGTGTAAGAAATCAAGGTAAATTGCACAATCAGCAGGATTGCTAAATATATCAATACGATCAGCCACGGAAATG
>CANRVD010000105.1 GCA_947643145.1 uncultured bacterium
TTTACAGTAAAAGTGGTGTTTGTTCACAATTTATTCACTCATGCGTTTGTCCTGCGAAGAACTGTGTCGGGAATTTATGCAGCAGCTGTATGAAAAGTTGCAGACTAATTATCTGGATGTCCTTTTTTTACATAACTGTGATGATTTGGAGGATTTAGACCATATACTGAACGGCTGGATGTATGCTTATGCCAGAGAGCTCAAAGAGACCGGACGTGCAAAGTTGATCGGCATCAGCACACATAATACAAAAATTGCGATGGAAGCGGTAAAGAGCGGGAAGATGGAAGTCCTGATGTTTCCGGTGAATCCCTTGTTTAATCTTCTGCCACAGGATACAGCAGATGCCAGAATGAAGGGGCGGGAAGTTCGGGAAATGACAGAGGACGAAAAGGCAGCATATCCCACAAAAGAGGAATTGTATGCACTCTGTGAGGAAATGGGCGTGCCGATTGTAGCAATGAAACCTTTCGCAGCAGGAAATATTCTGAAAAATCATGAGGAAGGACGATTAAAAGGGCTTTTGGAGCTGACGCCGGTGCAGTGTATCAGTTATATTCTGTCATTTCCGCAGGTGGCGTGTCCTGTTCCGGGATTTGCCAGTGTGGAGGAATTGAAGCAGTCTCTGGAGTATCTGACTGCCACAGAGCAGGAACGGGATTTCAGTGAGATTGATGACAGCCTGGTCGGAAAATTTAAGAATCAGTGTATGTATTGTAACCATTGCCAGCCATGTCCAAAACAAATTGATATAGCGGAGGTAACGAAGTTAGCAGATATGGCAGAGAAGGAAATGACGGATGATTTAAAGAAACGGTATCAATCGCTGGATGTCAGCGGTAAAGATTGTATCCACTGTGGCAGTTGTACGAAGCGTTGTCCGTTTGGCATTGACGCATCTGCCAATATGAAAAGGGCACAGGATTTGTTTGGATGTTAAGGGTATATTCAAATTTTCATCAGATATAAGGCAGGTGAAGGGAATGCATAAAAAGGCTAAATATATTGAGGTGGGAATTATAGCTTGTCTGATTATTCTTGCTGCAGTAGCTATATTCAGCTTTAGAGCAAGATATGGGGGTAACACATTAGTCGTTTATTTTTCCAGAGTGGGGAATACAGATTTTTCGGAGGATGTGGATGCTGTCAGTTCCGCCTCCCTGCGGAGGGAACGCAGCGGAAGGCTGGTTGGCAATGCAGAGGTTCTGGCAAATGATATTCATGACTTTACCGGAGCGGATATTCATGAAATACAGGTTCGTGATGTATATCCGGAAGATTATGAGCAGACCGTTGACAGAGCCAGTGAAGAACGGAATCAGAATACCCGACCGGAACTGTTGAATTATGTTGACAATATGCAAGAGTATGACAATATTATCCTGATTTATCCTGTGTGGTGGAGTACCGTGCCAATGCCGGTGTATACTTTTTTGGAGGAATATGATTTTGCAGGAAAAACCATTATACCCATTGCGACACATAAGGGAAGTTTTCTGGGCAGCAGTGTCAGTGATTTGAAGCAGATTCTCCCTGAATCCCATGTGAAAAATGGGATTGCTGTTAGCGGGGGGAGTGTGGATTTTCTGAAATATTGGATTATAGGTGCATTGACGGGAATTGTGTTATTGTTTTATGCTATCGGAATGGCGAAAAAATGTAAGGAGAATCCGGTAAAGGCAAGAGCATGGAACATATGCGCAGTAGTTAGTATGTTGGTGGCTGTTATTTGTGTAATAAAGTTATTGCTATGACAAAATAGAAAAACGGCATAACTTGTAACCTTTGGGTAATAACTGGAATACTAATCGAGACTTCTTGGAAGGCTTCATTTCCTCTATAATTTAGAAAAAGCAGTACAGAGATTAACAGAATAGTCGGAAGGAGATTTGCGTATGAAAAGATGGTTTGTTCTATTATGGAGTGTCCTGTTAGTATGTAGTCTGTCAGCCTGTGGTAAGACCGATCGGAACGATGTATCGGGGAGCAGAGACAGCCGGGCGTCAATTCAACAAAAAGAAGACACTACAGACGGCACAAAGAATGTATCAACAGATTCTAAGGTGTTGATTGCTTACTTTACAGTGCCGGAGGATGTGAAAACCTCCGATAACGATGCCATTGCCGGAGCAAGCATTGTGGTTAAGGACAGTGAGAAAATGGGCAATACGGAATATGTTGCGGGATTGGTACAGAAAACAATCGGTGGAGACCTGTTCCGGATTGAAACAAAAGATGCCTACCCATTGGAACATGATACGCTGGTAGATCAGGCGGCAGAGGAGCAGGAAAAAGAGCTGCGGCCGGAATTGTCAAATCATGTGGAGAATTTTGAACAGTATGATACGGTAATTCTTGGTTTCCCAAATTGGTGGGGAGATTTACCTATGCCGGTGTACTCTTTTTTGGAAGAATATGATTTTGCAGGTAAAACCATTATTCCTTTTGTTACTCACGGTGGCAGCGGTTTTTCTGCCACAACAGATACCATTTCGCAGTTACAGCCAGACGCTCAGGTTAGTGACAATACACTTTCCCTGTCAAGAGAGGATGTGGCAGATGCGGAAGATGAGGTAAAGAAGTGGGCGCAAGGGTTGGGATTACAATAAGTATCTAAATGCCAATAAAATATACAGACAGGGAGGATTCATATGAAAGTAAATAATAAAGAAGAATTTGACAAACAGAATATATTTGGGATGGGGGAGGCCAATACGGCATTTGCTGATTATTTTATCGGAAATTCTTTTCTGAATCCGCTTACCCATCCGGGGGAATGTGCCGTGTTTCTGGCAAATGTTACATTTGAGCCGGGATGCCGCAATAACTGGCATATCCATCATGCAAAAAGCGGCGGCGGGCAGATGTTAATTTGTACGGCGGGAAGTGGCTGGTATCAAGAGGAAGGAAGGGAACCTGTCAGTCTGGAGCCGGGAATGGTTATTATGATACAGCCGGAAGTGAAACACTGGCACGGAGCGAAAGCAGACAGTTGGTTTAGCCACATTGCAGTGGAGATTCCGGGTGCTGATACGAGCAATGAATGGCTGGAAGCGGTCAGTGATGAACAGTATGACAGTCTCGGTAAATAATCGTTTATATAAGAGTATGGCAGGAGGATGTGTATGTTAAAAAATAAGACAATCAGAAAAATAACAGGGTTGCTGTTGGCACTGGTTTTGATTGCAGGGCAATTTGGGGCAGGAGGTGTGTCTGTTCAGGCTGCGGGCAAGCAGAAGGCATTAAATATTACAGACCTTTCCTTATCCGTAGGGCAGAGCCAGAAGTTGAAGGTATTAAATGGAAAAAAGGTCAGGTGGAGTTCTTCTAAAAAATCAGTGGCAAGCGTCAGCAAAAAAGGCGTTGTAAAGGCGAAAAAAGCCGGGAAAACAACAATTACTGCAAAGGTTTCCGGTAAGAAACTGAAATGTAATGTAGTGGTGCGTAAGATGTCTGCAAAGAAGAAAGATGTGCTGGTTGCCTATTTCTCACAGACAGGTACTACAAGGGCTGTGGCAAAGAAAATAAGGAAACTGACAGGTGGGGATTTGCTGCAGATTAAGCCTAAGAAGAAATACAGTGGCAATTATGACAAACTGGTGAAAGCCGCTAAGAAAGAAATTGATAAAAATGCCAAACCGAAAGTGACAACGGTTGCAAAAAATATAAAATCCTATGATGTCATTTATGTGGGTTATCCAATTTGGTGGCATACGACACCCAGAGTCGTGAATACCTTTCTTGAAAAGTATAATCTGAAAGGAAAAACGGTAATCCCTTTCTGTACCAGTGGGGGCAGCGAGATTGATGAAAGCCTTCCGGCTTTACGGAAATCGGCAAAAGGCGCAGTGTTAAAAGAAGGATATACGGCAGACAGTGGAAGTACGGCAGAGATAAAGAGTTGGCTTACAAGAATCGGGGAGATGGGAAACAATTCAAATCCATCCACTCCATCTACGCCACAGAATCCGACGCCGGATTCCGGCAATGGTAAACTGCTGGTAGCTTATTTTTCATGGAGTGGAACCAGTGAGAAAATTGCGCAGAATATTATCGCACAGACTGGCGCCGATTCATTCCAGATTGAGAGGGAAACGCCTTATAGTACAGATTATAACACAGTTGCGTATGGAGAGGCGCAGACGGAAGCTCAGACAAACGCAAGACCTCCGATTAAGAATCCGCTGGCATCTGTTGCACAGTATGATAAGATTGTGCTTTGTTATCCTATTTGGTGGCATACGGCACCGATGACTGTGGGAACATTTCTGGAACGCTATGATTTGACAGGAAAGACGGTTTATCCGGTGTCACAGTCGGCATCTATGGACAGGTCGCAATATGAAGAATCCCTCGCTTTTATCCGGGGCTGTGCGAAAGGTGCGGCGGTAGATGATGGTATCTTTTCCAAAGACAATGCAGCAATCAGTAATTATATCAATGACAAAGTGTTGAAATGACAGTGCTAGTATAACGTCTCCAAATTAACCAGACTATATACTTGCCTAAATTTCCATCTGCTTCGTTGTCATCAGTTGGCGTAGCCACCGCTACGCCGCCTTCTTCCGCCTTGCAGCATGAAAATTTATTCTGCGTATATAGTCCAGTTATTTGGAAGACGTTATACTAGCAGGCAGCAGAGAGCTGCAGGGCAACAAAACACCATGCAGCATGGATATGAGCATATGATAGTTATAACCCCTGGGTATAAACTGGAGAACAAAAGGAAACTTCTGCCGGTTAGGTATCCGGGGTATACTTGAATTACTGATAATACAGAAAGGGAAGGTAAGACAGATGAAGGAAGGAAATAAAAAAGTATTTCGCAGGGTATCCGTGGTTCTCATGTTAGTTGCTATGATGTGTACGCTGATTGCCTGCGGAAAGGAGAATAGTACAAATACCCCGGTAAGGGAAACGGATACTTCGCAGGAAAACGTGGCAGATAAGACAGATGCCCCACAGGAGACAGCAAATGCCGGGAATAAAGAAAATGCTGTACCAGATAGCAAATCCGATGCGAAGATTTTAATTGCTTATTTTTCATGGTCGGGAAACAGTAAATCGGAAGCGGAACTGATTCAGGAGAAAACTGGTGGTACGCTTTTTGAAATTGTAAGAGAAGGAGCATATCCGGAAGATTATACGGAATGTACAGAAGTGGCTAAGAAGGAAAAGGAAGAAGATGCAAGGCCTTCGATTAAAAACCCGCCGGAGTCTGTGTCAGAGTATGACAAGATTGTAGTCTGTTATCCGATCTGGTGGCATACGGCGCCGATGTGTGTGGGAACATTTTTGGAGAAATATGATTTGCAGGGAAAGACGGTTTATCCGGTGTCTCAGTCAGCTTCCATGGATGAGGATCAGTTTGCAGAATCTGTGCAGTTTGTAAAGGATTGTGCAAAAGGAGCTGATGTGGAAAAAGGACTTTTTGTGGATGCGGATGATGACGAAGCCGTTACAAAATATGTGGAAGAAACTATTTTACAGTAAAAGTAAATCTGGATGTATTATTACGTAGATATTTAACCGCCGTAGTAATATGAGTGCATAGCACGAAGCAATCGACTTTTGAAAATTTAAGATTGGCATACTGGAGGTGTTCCATGAAAGGAAAAAGAGTGGTAATGTATCTGATACTTTTCGCTATGGCAGTTTCCCTGTTTGCCGGTGGCATTAGCAGTCAGGCAAAGACGAAAAGCATATCTTTGAACCAAAAGAAACTTACCTTGCGGGTAGGCCAGAAGAAACGGCTGAAGGTCAGGGGAACATCCAAAAAGGTAAAGTGGTCATCTTCTAATAAAAAGGTGGCAGCAGTTTCTAAAAAAGGTGTTGTAAAGGCGAAGAAAAAAGGAAAGGCAGTGATTACGGCAAAGGCAGGGAAGTGGAAACGGAAAGCAAGGATAACCGTAAAAGCAAAAAAGAAAAAAGACACTTCGTCCGGAGATAATCAGAATGAAACCAAACAGCCGGCCGAAACAGAAAAACCGGTGGTAACAGACAGGCCGGATGTGACGCCATTACCAACAGAGAAACCAGATGTGACGCCACTGCCAACAGAAAAGCCGACGGAAGAACCAAGTCCGACAAAAAAGCCGGAGGATGATAATGGAAATACAGGTGTAGCGGAAAATGAAAAAATCCCGGAAAAGTTACAGGAAATTCCGGCTGATTATTATACGGAAGCAGACAGGCAGGGTTCTCTGGTGGAGTTAAATTACGAAACCTATGAATCCAGAACCTATGAGCAAAAGAGCAGAAAACTGAATAAAAGAGCCATTGTATATCTGCCATACGGTTATTCAGAAAATGAAAGATACAATGTTTTCTATCTGATGCACGGAGGCTGGAGCAATGAGACGACATGGCTTGGAACACCGGAGCGTCCGGGAACATTCAAAAATGTGATTGACCATGCAGTCAGTGATGGGAAAATGAAGCCATTTATCATTGTATGCCCAACGTATAACAATGAAAGCCCATCCGACAGCGGCGATTATACACTGGCATATGGTACGCTGACAGTCAATTATCACAATGAACTGATGAATGATTTGATTCCGGCAGTAGAGGGGACATATTCGACTTATGCGGATAATGTGACACCGGAGGGAATTAAAGCCTCCCGTGACCATCGTGCCTTTGGCGGATTTTCTATGGGTTCCGTGGCGACATGGCACACCTTTTTGAATTGTCTGGATGCGTTCCGCTACTTTATGCCATCCAGTGGCGCCATTGATTCTACCGGAAACAGGCTGGACAGGGCGGTGGCAGAATCCGGTTATACATGGAGCGATTTCTTTATCTTTGCAGCTACGGGAACCGATGATTTTGCCTGCAGCCAGTTCACGAATCAGATAAATGGGATGTTAGGGCAGGAAAGCGGTAACTTCCGTGAGGCTGACAATGAGACAGAGGGCAATCTTGCCTTCCGTATCAAAGAGGGCTATTCCCATGACGGAAGGGCTTCTACGGAATATGCCTACAATGGGATGCTGTGGTTTTGGAATCATGGGGAAAAGGGAAATTCTGTGGAAAAAGCCACGGAGAATACTTTGGTAAAAGATGTGGCAAATAATCCGCTTTTAGGTTCCTATGGGAGACTGCTTTTTCCGGTTCACAAAAACATCAGCGATACGCTTACTCTGGGGAATGTCGGTAATATTCTTACATGGTATCACAACGTAAGCCCGGAAAAGACGGTGGAGATTGTCAATACACTGATGGAGAGGGCGGCAGGCGGGGAAACTGTTTTTTATGATATTTATTCCGATGAGGAAAAGCAGGCAGACCCGGCAAAAGCAGATACTGGTTTATTTTTCTTCCGGGGAAAGCCGGATGCAAGGTTTGCCATTGTCAATGCAGGCGGTGGTTTCGTATATGTTGGGGCAATGCATGACAGCTTTCCGGCAGCATTGGAGCTTAGCAAAAAAGGGTATAATGCCTTTGCATTGATTTACCGTCCGGGCGAGCAGACGGCATGTGAGGATTTGGCAAGGGCAGTCAGTTTTATCCATCAGCATAAAGAAGAACTGGGGGTGAATGCAGAGGATTATTCCCTTTGGGGAGGCTCTGCCGGGGCAAGAATGGCAGCACTGGTCGGAGCAGGAGGACCGGCAGCATATGGCGGAGATAATCTTCCCAGACCGGCAGCAGTAATAACACAGTACACGGGATATTCTGCTGTCAGTGCAAACGATCCGCCAACCTATGCTAATGTGGGAACGAATGACGGAATTGCCAATGTTCAGACAATGCAAAACCGGATTGACAGACTTCGGGTGCAGGGAACGGATGCGGAAATTGAGGTTTTTGCCGGACTTTCTCATGGTTTTGGATTGGGGACAGAAACGATAGCGGAAGGTTGGATTGACAGGGCAGTAAGTTTTTGGGAAAAGCATATGAAATAATAGTCTCGCCGGAGGCGAGTCATTGGAAAGGAAGGAAAATACTGTGAAAAATTGCATTGATATGCCAATTTTTCACAGGGGTATTTGTGCCGAG
>CANRVD010000106.1 GCA_947643145.1 uncultured bacterium
ACAAGAATTGCGAAGCAATTCTTGCTAGGGCACAAGCGAAGTCTGTGCCCTTTTTTAAGGTAATATGCACGAGAGTTCTTCCAAAATATCCGAGGCAAACATAGTAGAAAATCCCCCTCTTTTAACATATTCTTCTGCTGTCAATCCGTGCAGGTACACCCCCAGCGCTGCGGCATCAAAAGGCTCCATTCCTCTTACCAGAAGCCCGCCAATCATTCCGCTCAGTACATCACCGGAACCTCCTTTTGCCAGTGCGCTATTGCCCGACTGGTTCAGATAAATTTTCGTTCCGTCCGATACGACAGTTCTGGCATCCTTTAACACAACCGTTGCCCCTTCTGTATGCTGGCAGGCTGCATCCATTAAATTTTCCTGAATTTCCAAAACCTCATTATCAATCAGACGGCTCATTTCCTTAAGATGTGGTGTCAGTACAAAATTAGCGGGGAGCCGAATCATATTATTTTCACCGAAATATTCCGAAAGCTTAGATAGCAGGTTTAATCCATCCGCATCAATCAATACCGGAATATCCCTGATTTTCAAAACTTCCTGTAAAAAAAGTTCTGCCATAGGGGAAGTTCCAAGTCCCGGTCCAATAATGACGGCCGAAGCCCAGGAAAGTTCTTTTTGTAAATTCCTGATAAATTCTGTATTTTTTTCCTTTTTGGACTCATGCTGCGAATTTTCTTTGCAGGCAGTACCACTCTGATTATGATTGATATTGTGGGAAGGAGAATTTTCTTCTTCAGAATATGTGGTCAAAAGCGCCTCAGGCAGCTTTGCCTGCAGCATTATCCGGTTATTTTCATGGGTTAATACCTTGACCAGCCCGCTTCCCATCCGGTATGCCGCTGCTGCTGCAAAATAAGCTGCACCGCTAATCTGCCCGGAACCGGCAATTACAAGACACTTTCCGTAACTGCCTTTATTGCTCCTTGGAATCCGTTTGGGAAAGAGTTTGGGGATATCACTTTTTTCATAGGAGAAAACGGCAGGTGCCACTTCTCCTACTGCTTTTTTCGGAAAACCAATCTCTTCTATTAAAACCTGTCCGGCGTACATGGCTCCCGGGAAAAGAACAAGCCCACGCTTATTTATGCCAAAGGTTATGGTATAATCAGCCTGTATGGCACAGCCAAGCACTTTTCCAGTAGAGGCATCAATGCCGGAAGGAATATCGACAGAAATGACAGTGGCGTCTGCATGATTTACTTCTTCTATGCAGGCTGCATAGTTTCCGGTGATGCCACGTGCCAGCCCAATCCCAAAAATCGCATCCACAATCATTGTATAATCTGTAATCTGTGGATTTGTAACTTCAGGGACTGAAAGATTTCTTGCAATGAAAATCTGCTGTTTCATCTCTTCGCTCGCCTTTTTTTCTTCTCCCAAAAGGGTAAAGGCTATTTGGAAACCACGTTCCATTAGAATTCTTCCGATTGCTAATCCGTCTCCACCGTTATTTCCCATTCCGCATAGAATCAGAATCCTATCCTTTCCCATATCTGCAATCCCGGTAATAAAATCTGCTACTTTTAAAGCAGCGCGCTCCATTAAAACGAAAGATGGAATTCCTATCTCATGAATAGAAACTCCATCTATTTTCTTTGCCTCTCTTGCATCTGCAATATACTGCATTTTCATTCCTCCAATCATTCTTGACCAACAGCAATTACAAAAGCATCTGCCAGCGTTTTAGAATCGGACAGGGAAATGTGCAAATGGGTAATCCCAAGCTGCTTTGCAAGCTTCTCTGCCCTTCCAGTCAGCTCCACATAAGGAGCGCCATTTTCCCGTCGCAGAATCGAAATTTCACGTGGAGAAATCCCTCTAAAACCACAGCCAAATGCTTTTGCCACCGCTTCCTTTCCGGCAAAATTTGTCGCAGCCGTACTTTTTCGCCCGGAAAGTAGTAACTGTTCCTTTTCTGAATATGTCTTGTTCACAAATCGTTCCCGTTTGCAGGCATCCATAACTCTTTGGATTTCAACCTGGTCGATTCCGATTCCGATAATCCGCTCCATCATTCTTCCTGCTTAATCCGTCCCTTTGTGTTCGGTTCCGATTTCACCTTTCCATACTTTGTGATCCCTGTCAAATATCTCTACTACTTTTGCCCCTAGCAAATCATGCATAAATTTATAAGTCTCCGTATTACGCATTTCCCTTTCCTGTTTTACTAAAATATGTTCGGTAAGCTCATTTCTGGCGTGTTTAATCCACTCATCCTCCCATTCAATTACCTTTGTATTTTCAATCAGGGTTTCATAGCAGATACGCATACTCTCAATTAAAAGCTCTTGATTGGCCAGTTTGATTTCATGGGGAATACTTCGTTGGACTATTTCAGCTTCTGAGATTTTATCCTTTAGTTCATCTAAAAGCTGTTGGTTTTTGTCCTGCTTCTTACTACGAATCGGACTATCTGCCTCATGCCCGTCGGTCATATTATTCAGAATATTTTCCATCAGGACTTTTCGTGCCTTCTCATAATCCTTTAAATCATTATTTGTCTGTCCCTGTTTTTTAATTAACTTATTTAATTGTTTCTCTAACCTGCTTAACTGTTTTGTCTTTAAATGATCTGGAAAAAGCTGATGCCATCTTGGGTCTAATGTCAGCAGCGGGACATCCAGCCTTTTCAGTGCTTCTAAATATTTCTCTTCCAGTTCTGCCTCTCTTGTTTTTTTATCATTAAACATCTGCATCACTCCTGCCTAACCGTAATTGCTCAAATCCTTGTGTTATTTTATAGTATACTCCATTCTATCATAACAGGCAAGTAGTGTTACGTTACTAGTCAATGCAGAATCTTATGTGTATCCGTCACTGGTCATGGAGTAAACTGCAACGGATATGGCATTCCCTCCTAAAAATCTGCAAAAACTTCCATCTGTTTTTTCAATTCTTCTACAATCTCCCGATTGGTATCCATACGGCCCGTGATATCTGCCATATCTCCGACCAGACTCTTCGTGCTGTCCGCAACTCCGGTTATCCCGGCAGCACCATCATCAATCGCTTTTGTAATGCTTTCAATAGAATCCGCAATCTCAACCATGGAATTTCTAAGGCGGTCGGTTCTGTTGTTAAATGCATCAATCTTCTCTTTTACATAATCAGCATCCTCTTTATACTGTCTTCCAGAACGCACGAATTCCTGAAATTCAGACAAAATTGTCTCACTCAAATAGTCTGCCATATCCTGAGAATGTTTTGACAGATTATGTACTGCATTTGTAACAACTTGATTCACTTCCTGAATGCGCCCTGCGGTTTCACTGCAGGAACTTGCTAAGGATTTGATCTCTGAGGCAACGATAGCAAACCCTTTTCCGGCTTCGCCAGCGCGCATAGCCTCTACGGAAGCGTTAAGGGCAATCAGATTGGTCGTTGATGAGATTTCTACGATATCTTTCGTCAATTTATCTACCTGATCCACACTCTTACTGTTTTTAATTGCTTCTTCCAATACCGCCAGAATATTGACTGTCTTCTCTTGAATTACTTCTGTGTTTGTCTGCGCCGCCGCCTCCATCTCATTTGCCCGTATCTTCATGGCAGAGGAATACTCTGTGATGGTACTGCATTCTTCTGCCATGTCATTGACATCTTCTTTGATGTCAGCAGCACTGCGGTTAATAACCGCTGCATTATTTGCTACCTTTTGGATTGCCATAGACAGTGATCCAGCGAGAGCAGAAAGACCTTTGGCACTTTTTCCTGACGTGCGGGTATGTTTCAGCACTTCGCCTGTCACCTCGTCAAGCTTCTGTGAACTTTCCTGAAGTGTGTCCACGGTACCCTTGATTGGTGTTATCACGTATTTTTTAATGATACGGATGGCTGCAAGCACCAATACCAGACATGCTGCAATTGATGTTACAGCGATAATCAATGAAATGATATAGACAGTAAAAAGCCTCTGTCTTGCACTGGCTGTCCTTTCGCTTACAGCTGTATACAGCTCATCGGTATTGCTTGCTATGGCAGATCCGAAACGGGCAACGTCACCATTTGCATAAGCATAAGCATCCTGTGTCTTACTGTCTGCACTTGCACATACAAGGTAGACCAAAGCATGCTGAAAAGAGTCATAGTTCTCTAAAAGCTGCGCATAAATAGCATCCTCATCTTCTGTGACGTAGTTCTTAAAATCTTTTAAATATGTTTCCAATGTTTTTTCTTCTTCTTTGATTTGCGCGACAACGGTAATCATGGTATTATAGTCCGCTGCAACGATATGGGACAGCGCCATCTTATGGATATTTGTGGTCGTATGACGAATGTTCTGCAGTGTTTCCGAACCTACCATATAGTTATCTACGATTGTCGAAGCATTAGAATTTACATTATTAATGCTGAAAACCGACAGGGCATTTGAAATCAATGCCACAATTCCCAAAAGAATAATCGGAAGTATCAGACGTTGTTGTATCGTGAATTTTTTTTTCATTTTACATTTATATATCCTTTCCATATATCTATCTTGCAGTGACATTCTCTACCATCTCATCTAACTGTTTCTGTAAGTTCTGGCCGGATGGATTTCCAGATGCCATGCTTTCCGCAAATTTTGAAACAGGATCCCAAAACTTGCCGCCTACCCGCTGAAGCTGAGAAAATGCAGACTGATCTAAAAGAGCAGCAATCGCTGGAGATTGGCTGATCTCTGAGGAATTTGCAACTGCGATATTTGATGGCCCCTGCCCACGCATTTCAAAACGGAGCCGCTGGTTCTCTTCATCGGTAATCCATTCAGCAAGGCGGGATGCCCATTCTGGGTGTTCAGAATATGCATTTACACCAATTAATTTACAGCCGGAAAAAGAAGCCATCTGTATCTGGCGCCCTTTACAGGTATACGTTGGCAGCTTGACGGCTCCGGTGTTCTTTCCCCAGGCTTCCTTTATTGCAACGGAATTCCATACACCACTGACACCTGCAATCACTGATCCGTTTTTTACACCTTTAAGAAATTCTTTGTCTGTACTGCTAGCAAACCCCAGATGTTTCCCAATTCGTAACATTGCCCTGGCTACATCGATTCCCCGGATATCCCCATCTTTCTGATTCCATGTGCAAAAATTGGTGATTCCGTCATCGTTAAGCCCAATTTGAAGCCCTGTATTTCCAAAGAAAGAATATACATACCATGCCGAAGACCAGTCCATGGCAAATAGTTTGCCTTTTGCAGCCGCAGCTTTTAATATACCGTCCAGTGTCTTAACCTGCTTTTCTGATATATATTTCTTGTTATAATATAAGAAATATCCGTTATCTGCAGTCAATGGGTATGCATATAGCTGATTGTTTACTGTAGCTGCCTCTGTTGTGCTTGCAAGATTTCTACTCTTAATCTCATCCGCATTCTCGATGGGGTCTAATGCTCCGGCGGCCGCTAAAGCATTTAGCTGGTCGTCCGCAAAGGTGAATACATCCGCACCCGCCTCCAATTCGCCAATCAACACATCTTTACACTGGGATTCTCCCTGTACCTCGAACTCAATCTGAAAATCTGCCTGCCCCTGATAGTTTAGCTGAAAACTCTGGATGATCTGGTTCATCAGTTCTGTATCTTCCTCGGCTCCCCAAACAACCAATTCAACTTTTGGGAGTTCTTTCTTCTCCAAGTCCGTTTTTTCCGTCGAGTTACATCCTGTAAGTGCTGCGGCACACAGAATGGTAAAAAGCAGTCCAAATATTCTGTTTCTCATATATTTCAATCCTTTATATTTCCAATTTTTTCTGTGACCAATTATATCATTGATACGGCCTGTTTGCAATATGAAAGAGACCGGTCACGCAGTGGGTTACAGTTCTCCGTGCATGGCAACAGCAGTAACCAGAAGGTTACCGATAGCAATAGATAAAACACTTTTGGGTTGCCTTATATGTTTTTTTAGGATATTATGATACTAGTGTCTTGTCTCATTCATAATTAGGCAAACAAATATCCTGCGTTGTTTTGCTAAATATCAACGAGACAAGACACTAGTGTACTGACACGTTGATAATTAGATAAACCCACTTGTCTATTTGAGCCACCAAAGGCAGTATGGAGGATTATTATGAATTTAAAGGAAGCAAAGGAAAAACTAACAAAATATAAGCAGGAGCATCTCCTGTACTATTATGATTCCCTGCAGGCGCAGGAACAGGAAGCGCTTCTGCAGCAGATTGAAGATACGGACTTTTCCGTTGTAACAAGACTTAAGGGAAAGGAGGAAACGAAAAAGACAGGGAAAATCTCTCCGATTGCAGCCATGACACTGGATGAAATCAGGGAAAATGCTGACCATTTTACAGAAACAGGACTGGAAACGATTCGTGCCGGAAAAGTAGGCGCTGTCCTGCTGGCCGGCGGCATGGGAACCCGCCTTGGTTCTGACAACCCTAAGGGTATGTATGATATCGGATTGACCAGACCAGTCTATATCTTTGAAAGGATTATCAGAAATCTTTTCGAGGTCGTTGATGTATCAAAAACATGGATTCACCTTTTTGTGATGACCAGTGATAAAAACCATGATACAACGACAGAGTTTTTTAAAGAGCATCAGTATTTTGGATACGACGCCGCACATATTCATTTTTTTAAACAGGACATGGCTCCTGCTTCAGATTATGAGGGAAAGGTCTATCTTGAAGAGAAAGGAAAGCTAGCGACTTCGCCAAATGGAAATGGCGGCTGGTTCTCTTCCCTGATAAATGCAGGATACCTTGAGATGATGAAAAAAGAAGGCATTGAGTGGCTCAATGTATTTGCTGTGGATAATGTACTCCAGCGGATTGCCGACCCATGCCTGATTGGCGCTACTATCGAAAGGAACTGTGACGTCGGTGCAAAGGTAGTACGGAAAAACCACCCGGATGAGAAAGTCGGGGTTATGTGTCTTGAGGATGGACATCCATCCATTATCGAGTACTATGAGCTGACCGATGAGCTTCGGAATACCCTTACGGAAAATGGCGAGCCAGCCTATAATTTCGGTGTTATCTTAAATTACCTGTTCCACCTTGACTGTCTAGAAGCAA
This sequence comes from uncultured bacterium, assembly GCA_947643145.1. Taxonomy (GTDB): domain Bacteria; phylum Bacillota; class Clostridia; order Lachnospirales; family Lachnospiraceae; genus Butyribacter. The sequence continues at coordinate 7,042 of CANRVD010000106.1, forward strand.
CCATAAAAAAGGAACTTCCGCTCCATATTGTAGAAAAGAAGATTCCTTATATTGATGGACAGGGAAATCTGGTGACACCAGAAACTCCAAATGGTTATAAATATGAAACATTGATTTTAGACCTAATCAAACTGCTGGATTCCTGCCTGCCATTCGAGGTAGACCGCCAAAAGGAATTTGCACCAATTAAAAATAAAACAGGAATTGATTCGGTGGAAAGTGCAAGGGAATTATTAAAACAGAATCATATTGCACTTTAGCAAAGGGGAATGCGCGGCATTCCCCTTTTTAATGGGATAGAAAAGTTCTCAATATTCAATTCGAAGAACGCTGATTCTACGTTCTTCTTAGGTTTGCTTTCGTTCCACTTAGCATGGTTCTTTCATGCGGTAGTGGAACTTCAAACCTTTTAAAGAGTACGGATAAATCTGCCAAATGCTTCCCTTCCTTCGGCAGTACATTTATACACACCTGCATTTTCCAGTACATGGACAAATACTTTTCCGACCTCTTTTTTCAAAATTTCCATAATATTATCCTGCGTTACATTTTCATAAGCCGGAAGGAACTGCTCTACCCAGTCAGCATGTTTTTCCAGTGTTTCATCTGCACGAATTTCTTTTTTGGTAAGAATGGCATCTGCCAAATCGGAAAGTTCCTGCTGTAGTCTGGCGGGAAGCACGGCAAGCCCCATTACTTCAATCAGTCCTATATTTTCCTTCTTTATATGATGGTACTCACTATGTGGATGATAAACGCCAAGCGGATACTCTTCTGTTGTAATATTATTCCGCAGCGCCAAATCCAGTTCAAACAGCTCACCCTTCCTGCGTGCAAT
>CANRVD010000107.1 GCA_947643145.1 uncultured bacterium
AGGGGGATGAGGAATATGAGTATCTGGAGAAATTGATATCGTTGGATGTTTGGAGTAAAGAATACTGTTTTCAACTGGAAAATGCAGGGGGAAACGGGAACATTCCTGCGCGGTATCAAGACAAGTATCAGAATGGTGCTTATGATTTGGTTTTGGTATTTTGCGATACAGACCGGAAGCCGTATGAGCAGTATGTTGATATTAAGCGAAAGATTAATGAATTTCATGGGGTTGAAAATGCTGCAGACAAAATAATGATATATGGAAATCCATGTACCATGCAGATTATTATTGAACATTGGGGCGATGTTAGGCTTTGTTCTAATAATAAAAAGAAGAATGCGCCTGTTATTTATGATTTGACAGGAATAGAAGGGTATAAAGGCAGGAAAGAACAGCGGCGAAAACTGTTTTCGCAGATTACTAAGGAAAACTATCAGAAAATGAGAGAACGGATAAAAGAACTTCCATTGGATGATATAGTGGAGGGAAGTACTAATTTTGGGAGGTTTCTTGTTTGGTTTTCTTCGGATGATTGTGAGTGGATTAGGGTGATAAATAAGATGTTGGACTATGAATGATATTATTTAGGTGAGATAAAAAGTAATAGGATTAAGTGTGTTTTATCAGGAGATTACAGTAATGAGTAAAATCAATATTATTCAAAATGCAATTAAAGAATTAGAGGGTGGAAGTTTTCAAAAATTATTTGATGCTTATCTTTATAAAAAATTTAAACTTACTAATATACAAACGCTGGGCGTGCAAGAAGGAACAAATAAGACTACAATGGGAACACCGGATTCTTTTGTGGTGGATGAAGATGGATAATACATATTGATAATGTATGGAACTGTTGGGATGAAAGCGTTTGAGAAAATTAAGATGGATCTCCTTCTTGTTTTGATAAAGACAAAGTACAAATTGATGAGAGCAAAATTAAAAAAATGGTCTGTGCATATTCGTCAACCAATATTCATGTTGATCAGCAGGAAGAATTGAGACAAATTATATCAGGGATATCTATTGAGATGATTGGATTAAGTACGATTTCACACGATTTGCTTGTGAATTATCCATTTTTAGCGGCGGAGTATTTGAATATCCAGGTAGATACTCATCAAATATTTTCAATAAGTGAATTTATTGAGGTATATGATAAAAATGGCATGAATGCGCCGCTTGATATGGATTTATGCTACAGAGAAAAAGAGAAATTATGCGCGACAATTGCGTCGTCAGAAATTACATTGGTAACAGAAGGGTCTGGCGTAGGGAAGACCAGGCTTGTAATTGAAGTGTGTAAGCAATTTGAACGAAACGGATGGAATGTTTTATGTGTCAGGAACAATGGCGAATTGCTTTATAATGATATGCAGTACTATACATCTGATGAAGGAATGTATGTTCTTTTTATCGATGATGCAAATCAGACAACCAGTCTGGGATATGTGTTAGATTATATAAATGGACTGTCAAATAATATTGTGATTAAAGTTGTGATGACAGTACGAGATTATGCAAGACATAGGATAAAGGAAATTATTTGCAGATATAGGATTCCAGAAGAAATAGTTATCAATGTATTAAAAGAGGAAGAAATTAAAACGATTTTGAAAAGTAATTTTGGAATACTCAATGAGGAATACCTTGACAGGATAGCTCACATTGCAAAGGGAAACCCAAGGTTGGCCATTTTGGCGGGGAAAATATCAATTGAAAATGGATATTTGGCCATACGAAATGCGACTGATATTTTTGCTCATTATTACGGTACAAGCATAGAAAATGCAGAATTATCAGCGGATGAAATTAATGCATTATTTGTTATATCGTTTTTAGGGGCAATTAAATATATAGAAAATGAGACAGCACTCAAGATTATGGAATTAATGGATATAAATGCCGAATGCTTTACAGAATTATGCCATAAATTAAATGAAAAAGAAGTAATTGACTTATACCATGATGAAATAGCTAAAGTCAGTGATCAAAGTCTGGGAAATTACATATTGGAATATATATTGACTGAGAAAAAGATTATTTTGATATCTCAGTTATTGCAAATTGTATTCCCTCGGTTTAGAAATAAAGTAGTGTACGCAATAAATACATTAATGAAGCTGTTTTATTCTGAGGAAATGCGAAAATATATTGAAAGTCAGGTGAACATAAGCTGGAGTGCTGCGGAAGAAGAACTCGAAAATAGTGATATAGCATAATTAATCAATAGTGGTTCACTCGAAAATCCGCAATATCCGCATCGCAGAGGCTTTTCAGCCGAATGGGGATTATTGAACAGTGGGGAACAGGGCTTCAGAGAATGATTCAGGGATGCAGGGGATACGGTGTTCACGAGCAGGAGTTTATTGATATGGGTGATTTATATATGCTAAAAGCATATATATTTACAGACATAATATTTTCTGCGTTTTTGCATATTCAAACAGGGCATATTATTTTTTATGGACATGAGCTAGACTGAATATAAGGAGGACGTCAAATATGTTCATGTTAGAAAAAAACAACGAAAAAGTTGGCAAATATCTTAACGGACTTATCTTGGAAAAATACCAAAAAGTGAGAAGATTTTGTATAGCCTATATTAAACTCAGTGGTCTGGATGAGAATGACAATTCTGTAATTGCGAAAATGCAAAATCGGATGTCTCAAATGATACAAGGGAAGAAAGCGATTCAAATCTATGATCTTCCCATTTTTTGTGAGTTGTTGGGGGTATCCTGCGAAGAAATCCTGAGTGCTGGAAAGCATTTTACTCCCATTAGCGGGCATGTTACGAATTATGAAATTGCATTTTCTAAAGAAAAAGCTGTGTGGGACAAATATATCAATCATAGAGATAAACTTATCCTGAACCCGGACGAATACAACAAAACAGTAATTGATTATGCGCTTGAATTTAAGAATTATGACTTTTTGAAATATTTAATGGATAAGAGGTATATTTGGTTTGTGGATGACAGCCAATATGACTGCCATGAGCGGGCTTTTGGTTTTTCGGCAGGGACAAGCATTAAAAGACGTGAAATGGGTTATCAGGATACGCTTGACGTGACCTTGAGATATCATAGTGAAGAACGTGGGCTTAGGCAGAAAATGATTGCTTTGGCCATGGGAAATAATGATTTTGCCATGTTGGAATGTCTTCGTGCGCGTGAAGTGCCTGCGTTGTATCAGGCGTGCAGTTATATGAACCCACAGACAAAGTGTAAAGACTATTATAATGAAAGTGTTATAGTAGAAATAGTGGAATCAGATAGTGATAAAGTTATCGAATACTTTTCAGATGACTTTCCGATAAAAGACCATTTTGGACAGGAACACTGGTTTATTTATCCATATATGGGAAAGTTGCTGGAATTACTGATTATGAAGAAAAACAAATATGCGGAAGCTGCCCTAAGGCGTACTATAGCTCACAATGAACGGGTCTACGACAACTTAAGACAAATGGTCAATGAAGCTTTTGAGTGGTCAAAGCAATTTTTCAATACAGATTATAACTATAAGGTCCCTGTCGAAACAGTTGCAGAGAATACAATGCATTATTACCGATTCGATGACGAAGATGGTTTCCTGTCATATATGTTTGCAAAAGGGAAAAAAGATTATTTCAGATTCTGCGCTAATGCTATTTATGTGGAAGCTAAGTCGGATGATTTATTGATTCATGCGCTTGTCGATGAGGTGAACAAGTTATATGAATCGATAGAAAATATACAGCCGGATACTTCTGTTTAATAATGACCGAAAATAATATGGAAAGTAACGTACTTTAATATTGCAATTAGTATACATGTGAACATATAGTATGGGGATTATGACCAAGCACCAATATTCTGTGCTTATAATGACGAATATTTGCATATGTTATTCCGAAGAATATGACAATGGATATAGGTTCAGGTGAATTGCATAGTGTTTCTGACTAGCCAGAGGTTATCTATCCGTAATGCGTTATATCGCCCTAAAAAGAAATGATTTAACGGGTGGAGGTGTATGCGCAGGACAGAGTAGAAATAAAGTGGAAAAAGGCAGATTTTGTGGAAGAATAGGGGATGATTGAAAAGTTGTTACGGAATTGTTAAAAATTTTTAGTCCTAACTTGACACAACCCTATATGGGACATACCGGATACAGTACCAAGGAGAATGTGAATAATATCGAGATCACGCATCTGCACTGGGGATTGCAGCTGATTTTTGACGAGTCTCAGAGGGAAGGGAACAATGAGATCTGGGTGGATGTGTACGCCCTGACCAGGTTCCTGGCAAAGCATACCCAGCCTGCGGCGAAGGTGGAAGGGACGAAGGAGTGGGTAAGGACGAATGGGATCGTGGATCCGGCGGTGGAAGAGTATGAGGAGGGGCAATCAGAGGAGGCGAGGATGCCAGTGAAGGAGGATTCTCTGGAAAGGGATAAGTAATTGGAAAAGTAGCCAGAAGCTTCAGAGGGTTCGGAATTATAAATATCATTTTTGCATATGAGAAAATTGTAATTGCATTTTGCGCAGTTTTTTATCAAAATGTAATAAGAAAAGCTGTGAATCAGCGGTGGGTTGACACCTAAAATCTGATATGTTTTCCGAACGCAGGTGTCGGAGGTTGGCGGGCAACGGAAAAACCTGTTATTTTCCGGACATGGGTGTTGGAGGTTGGCAGATAACGGAAAAATCAACCATGGAAAGGGAATGTTTGGTGCTGCGGCATTGACATTCCCTTTTCAGAATGAATATTTCGCGGACAGGGCTCCACTGATACGCAGTTGAGACCCGCCTGTTCGCGGAATGGTTCCGGCACCAAATTTTCAAGCAATCCGCAGAATGATTCCGCTTGTTATCAATCTTCTGTAGAATGATATCGGAGCACATGCTTCAAATTTTACAGAAGGGAGGCCAACCATTATGGCCAGTAAAATCAATGTGAAGCTCATACTTGAGCTTCGAGACGCAAAAATGGGAAGAAATGCCATTGCATCCACCAGACATATGTCGAGGAATTCTGTCAGTGATGTATTCCATATCGCTGACAAACTGGGTATCTCCTATCAGGATATCCAGTCCCTTGACGAAGACAGCGTGTACCGTATGTTTTATCCTGATAAGCATGCTGCAGAAAATATGTATCAGGATCCGGAGTATGAAGCAGTCCACAGGGAACTCAAAAAAGTCGGTGTAACGCTCAAACTCCTTTGGGAAGAGTACAAGGATCGGTGCAGGGCATCCGGCACGATTGCCATGGGTTATACGAAGTTCTGTGAGGGCTACAGTGGTTACACAGTAAAAAATAACCTCACAAGCCATATCGAGCATAAGCCGGGAATGGTTACGGAGGTAGACTGGTCTGGACCAACCATGAATTATGTGGACACCGACACCGGAGAGCTTGTTACTGTCTATCTGTTTGTTGCGCCACTCCCCTACAGCCAGTATTCCTATGTGGAACCCTGTCTGGATATGAAGATGGATACATGGATCCGCTGCAATGTCCATATGTTTGAATACTTCAAGGGTTCCACACTGCGGATAGTATGTGACAACCTCAAAACAGGAGTGGTGTCCCATCCGAAAGAAGGGGAGATCATCCTTACCGATTCTTATGAAGCTTTCGGCACGCATTACCTGACGGCCATTATGCCCGCAAGAGTGCGAAAACCCAAAGACAAGCCGTCTGTTGAGGGGACGGTGGGAAAGATAGCGACAGCCGTCATTGCAAGGCTGCGCAATGAGACATTCTATTCCTTTGCAGCCCTGAAAAAGGCAGTTTTGGAAAAACTGGATGAATTTAACCACCACCCTTTCCAGAAGCGGGAATACAGCCGTTACGAGGTCTGGGCACAGGAAGAGGCCGGTTATCTCCGGAGCCTGCCGGATATGCCATATGAAATCTCCTCATGGGTATATGGGCGCAAAATAAACCTGAACAGCCACATAGTTTATCAAAAGAACTACTATTCCTGCCCCTATCAGCATGTGGGGCGTACGGCAGACCTTAAAGTGACAGACAGCAGTCTGGAGATTTATGTCGACGGGAAGCGCGTATCCACGCACAGCCGCTTCCCGGAATACATGAAAAACAAATATTCCACCCATATGGAGGATATGCCTGACCGTTTCCAGCAGCCGGAATGGGATGATGTCCGTATCACACGCTGGGCTTATGCCATCGGGGCGAATACCGGGGAAGTGATCGACCGTATCTTCGCCAGTGTGAAAGTAAAAGAACAGGGCTATAATCCGTCCCTGTCCGTTTTACGGCTAAGCAAGACCTATTCAGAGGCCCGTCTGGAAACCGCCTGTGAAATGGCACTGACACATGTCAGGACGCCCCGCTACCACCATCTTAAAGCGATTCTTGCTGCAAATCAAGACCAGACTTATCTTGAGCAGAAGAAAGCGTCTGAAAAAAACTTCCGCCAGCGGTTATGTCCGTGGTGCGGCTTATTATGGGGGTGGAAGCGATGGTCAATGATGAAACAAAACGGAAACTGCGTGAACTAAATCTCGGGGAGATCATCAGCGCACTGGAATTACAGCAGGCAGATGTGAATACCATCACTCTTTCCTTTGATGAAAGGCTGCAGCGTATTGTTGACTATCTTTATCAGGAAAAGTATAACAATAAGATCCAGCGTCTGATCAAGCTTTCCAAATTCCGGCTTCCGAAAGCGGAAGTAAATGAGATTTATTACCAGAAGCGTGGGATTGATCGGAACACGATACAGGAACTTTCCACTTGCCAGTTCATCCACAGCAATACGGATATCATATTTCAGGGGTTTACAGGTTCCGGAAAGACTTACCTTGCCTGTGCGATCGGGAAGCAGGCATGTAAACAGCAGGTGCGTACCCATTACATCCGTCTGCCGGATCTGTTAGTGGAACATGACGAAGCGGTCATGACACAGCGCTCCCATCACAAACTGCTGAAAAAGTACAGCAGCTATAAACTGCTGGTCATTGATGAGTGGCTGCTGAACGATATCTCCGAAGATGAGCAGCACTTCCTGTTCGAACTGGTTGAGAGACGCCACGATTCTACATCTACCATTTTCTGTACCCAGTACCGGCAGGCAGACTGGCATGCAAGGCTTGGTGGCGGCATCCATGCAGATGCAATCCTTGACCGTATCGTACACAATGCTGTATGGGTGGAGACCGGTGATATGAACATGCGTGAATACTGTGCAAAAAATAATCTTTAAAAACCATGCGGACTCCGTCCGCGAATAACTGGTATCAAAACAGGATATGAGGGGTACGGAGCTTTGCTCCGTACTGGACTCATTCCTGCGAAATAATCACAGAATACAAAATTGGTAAAAGGACATGTGGATGGACAAGAGAAGGGCAATTCAGATCATGGCAAAGTCTGCCGAATTATATCATTTAAACTGTAACGATTGAAATTAGGTATGCCATAACA
>CANRVD010000108.1 GCA_947643145.1 uncultured bacterium
GAAACTTTCCACTTTCTTCTGGCGTTCTTCCACATCCTTTCCCCTCTCAAGCACAACAGGCACTAAACCTGCCCTTGCAATCACAAGTGCAGCAAACAGGCCTGCTGGTCCCATCCCGGCAATAACTATGTTTTTGCCATTATCCCTTTTAATTACACCTGCATCAGGCAAAATCACTTTTTCTTTCCTGTCTGGCACCAGGACAGCATTATTCTTCCCATACCGTTTAACTGCTTTCTGCTCATCCTTACAACAGAATTCTGCCTGGTATATATAATTAATATCATCCTTTTTCCTGGCATCTAATGATTTCTTCTTTATCTCAAAATTATTTATTTCTTCCTTTTGTACTCCCAGCTTTTTGGAAACAGCCGACAATACAAGCCTTTCCTCTGCCTCTGTAATAATGCCGTTTTTTATGCCTTTCCCTCCAGAAGCCTTTATAACATCCACAACTGGAACCTTTATCTGTGATACTTTTACCATAAAACCCTCATTTCTGCAAGATAACACACTATCTAATCTGCTTATCCAAATAATAACATTATATATGCCATATCCATATATGTAAAGCCAGAATTAACGCAGGTTCCAATGTACAGGAATCCATTATTCCATAACGTTGGTAATTATGGAACTGTACCAACGGATGTAAAATGGATGATGGACATTATAGAAACCATACATATCCACATATATAAAAAATAAAAAATGTATAATACAGATATAATTAGTTAAAAATAGTGATTGCATTACAAGGCATTTCTGATTATACTAATTAATAGCTACTGTCCGGAACTATCCGGCTGTTACTATATTACATATCATAGGAGGAATTATCAATGAAAGAAAAAGTTATTCTTGCTTATTCCGGCGGACTTGACACAACAGCCATAATCCCCTGGTTAAAAGAAAATTATAATTATGAAGTTATCTGTGTCTGCATTGACGTAGGACAGGAAAGCGAGTTAGACGGATTAGAGGAAAGGGCAAAATTCTGCGGTGCTTCCAAGTTATATATTGAGGATGTGATTGATGAATTTTGTGATGAATATATTGTACCTTGCGTACAGGCAAATGCTATTTATGAGAATAAATACCTGTTGGGCACTTCTATGGCACGTCCGCTGATTGCCAAGAGACTGGTAGAGATTGCAAGAAAAGAAGGGGCTACGGCAATCTGCCATGGCGCTACCGGCAAGGGCAATGACCAGGTACGCTTTGAACTTGGTATTAAGGCGCTTGCTCCAGATATTAAAATTATTGCAGCATGGAGAAATGACCTGTGGACAATGGATTCCCGTGAATCGGAAATTGCATACTGCAAAGAGCATGGAATTGACCTTCCATTTTCTGCTGACAGCAGCTATAGCCGTGACAGGAACTTATGGCATATCAGCCATGAAGGACTGGAATTAGAAGACCCTGCCAATGCACCAGACTATGACCATCTTCTGGTACTTGGGACAACTCCTGAAAAGGCTCCAGAAGAAGGCGAAATTGTTACCATGATATTTGAGAAGGGTGTTCCAAAATCTGTGAATGGACAGGAAATGAAGGTTTCAGATATTATTCGTACATTAAATAAGCTGGGTGGAAAGCATGGTATCGGCATTGTTGATATTGTTGAGAACCGTGTTGTTGGTATGAAATCCCGCGGCGTTTATGAAACTCCTGGTGGAACCATTCTGATGGAAGCACACCAGCAGCTGGAAGAGCTGATTCTTGACCGCGATACCTACACCGCTAAAAAGGATATGGGCAATAAATTTGCAGACATCGTATATGAAGGCAAGTGGTTTACTCCTCTCCGCGAAGCAGAGCAGGCATTTATTGAGTCTACCCAGAAGTATGTAACCGGTGAAGTGAAATTTAAGCTGTATAAGGGAAATATTATTAAGATGGGAACAACCTCTCCATATTCTATTTACAGTGAGTCAATCGCTTCCTTTACAACAGGTGAACTTTATAACCATAAGGATGCAGAGGGCTTTATCAACCTGTTTGGACTCTCTTCCACTGTCCGCGCAATGAAACAGGGAGCTTTTGTAGAGTTAAAGGACAAATAAGCATTCTTCGCATAGATAATTTTATAAATGGGAAGAGCCTTGCTGTTAACAGCAAGGCTCTTCCCATTTTCTAAGTTCCTGCATCAGTCTTGACACGGGAAGTCCAACCACATTATAGTAATCTCCTCTAATTCCCTTTATATGTTCTGCAAAGCATCCCTGAATACCATAGGAGCCGGCTTTATCCATACAGTCTCCCGTACCGATATAGGCAAGAATCTGCTGCTTTGTCATGGGGAGTACTTCTACTTCTGTCATAACATGGAACTGTTTCTTCTTTATTTCCCCCTGCTCCTGACAAATAAGGGCGACACCGGAACAGACCTGATGGAAGGTTCCCTGTAAGGTATGTAACATCTGATAGGCATTTTCCTTGTCCACAGGTTTTCCAAGAACCGCTCCGTCTTTTGTTACAATCGTATCTGCCCCGATTACAATATAGTCTCCGGTCAGTGTTTTAGCGACTGCTTCTGCTTTTTGCAGGGCAAGTGTTTCTACCAGCCTGGAAGGTTCTTTTTCCTCACAAATCTCCTCTTCCGTACTTGGAATCACTTCAAATTCGACTCCGACCTGTGCAAGAAGTTCTCTCCTTCTGGGAGAAGCAGATGCTAAAATAATGCGTTTTTTCTTTTTCATCATAAGGGAGTCTCCTTTTTAAAATAACTAATTTTTGGGGTTGCCTGCATCCGACACCCAATAGGGGAGCATCCAAAATAGCAGGCTGTACCGTTTAACCCTATGAATGTCTTAGCAGGGAAGGCTCTGTTTCAATATGTGCATAGTCATTAAAGCGGTCTAAAAAGAATGCATTCTTTTCTTCCTCGTAATGAATCTGTGTAATGCTGCAATTTTCCAAAGAAGTCCCAAACTGCAGCCGTCTGCTGAAATTCCCGCCAAACAGCGCACACAGCAGAACCCGGATGACACCGCCATGCGTAACGACGGCGATGTTTTGCTTTCCGCTTGTAATCCATTCCCTGACGACTGGCATGGCACGTTCTAATACCATTGCCCCGTTTTCCCCCTCAGGATACCACATTTCCTCCGGAGGGACAAAGAAATCTCCAACATAGTGGCTGACTGTATCAAGGGCTGTTTCAGCAGTTTTTTTACTGGCATTAGCAAAGAAGTCCAACTGTGTTTTATAGTAGTCCCTGTAATATTCTTGTACCTTTGCATCTTCGATTCCGGTCAACGCCCCAAAATCAATTTCTGCAATCCCAGACCGTATCTGGTGTCCCAAAAGCAGCTCCGGGCAGTCTGCAAAGGCAATCTGTGCCGTTTCGACTGCCCGGGTTAAATCACTGCTGTAAAGCGCATCTACCGGGTAACGTTTCATCCGTTCCCCCAAAAGCTTGGCCTGTAACTTCCCCTTCTCTGACAACGGAACATTTACATTACAGTCAGAGCTGTTTTGTCTTCCGTGACGTATTAAATATAATATCATATTATTGTATCTCCATTAATCCTTATAGGAAACTTTTATGTGAAGAACGCCGGTTTTGCGTTCCTCTTCGGTTTGACTTAGTTTCACTTCGTATGGTTCTTTCATGCGCTAGTGAAACTTCAAACCTTTCTCACTGCTTTTCGTTTTCTTGTCTGAGTTTTTCTTATTCTGCGTGTCAGAAGCTTTCTCTTCCTCTTCCAATTCCTCAAGGATTGTCTGATACGTTATTCCAGATACCGGAATGATTTCCTCTGTAAACAAGTTATCATCATAAAGAGGATGATTCTTATCCTGTGCATCCAAAAGCTTTTGATAGAGTGCTTTCCGGTTGGTATAATCGGTATTGGCGGCCTCCCTGTCAACATTGGCAAACAGACAGAAACCATCCATCCAGTTATTTTGGACTTCCTCCCAGTTTTTAAAATGCTGTTTCAACTTTGCAGCGGCTGGCTCAATGAGCGCCTGTGCTTCTTCCCTGTTAAGATATCCGGCAACATAGCCCCATTGTACCAGATGGGATACACGGCACATATCCCATGCCAGAAGCCCGTTTTCCTGCCAGTTTTCATTGTTGTACTGTACCATCTGGTAGTGGATTAATAAGTCACCGCTTAATTGCTTCATAGCCCGTTTTAGCTGTTTTTTAGACATGGCATTCATTTCTTTTACTTCCTTGCGGTAATTCATCCTGTCACCAGTTTTTAAAAGCGTATTTATCTGCTTTAGCAAGTCCAGCCTGTTATTAATATTCCAGCTTCCAGACAGGATATTGCCTGCGGCGGCTGTATTGTCCTCTGTAATCTGATATCCCCCAAAATAATAAGGGTTGCCATCATTCAGATAAATCAGCACAGAACCCATAGCACGCGCCCATAATCCCAAATTGGAGGTTTCATCCTCATTATAATCTACTGCTGCCTCATTTGTTGCTGATGGGCTTTGCTCAGGCTCTTTTTCCTCTTTCTGCGAACATCCTGTTATTCCTGTAAGCATACAGAAAACAGCGATGCCCAGTAAAAATTTCTTTCCATACAACATTAAGCAATTATTCTTCATTTCCAGCTCCTTGTATTAAAGTAATAACAGCGGTCATTTCACTTCCCTCTGATGGTGCAGGTCCCAAATCCAGATCGGAACCATCTTCTTTCCTTTCGTGGAGATGCGCTTTACCATCCTCCGTTAGAAGAATGGCATAATACCATACCTGTTCCAGCTTTTGGTTCCAGCCCACTAAGACACAGGAGCAGGTACCATTTACCAGATGTTTGAAAGGCATATTAATGCGAATCAGCGTAAGATCATCACTAATGTTTAAAGACAGGCATTCAAAATCTTCTGGTATATATGGGCAGGCAACCTCTGTATCATAAACATCTTCATACAATTCTCGTAGAAATTCCCCTTCCTCCTTCTGAAGCCGTTCTATATACTCAGCTTTCTTATCAAAAAGATTTTTGGGCAGATAATATGCTTCAAACTTCTGGCGGGATATCATATGGAATTGCTCCAGGGTAACCTGAACGGTCTCCCGTTGTGGTTTATTCTCTGCGATATGGAGAATAATATTCTGTGTATAAGGATTAATCACCGCCCCATTGATTTCAGGGTTTTGGCGTATTAAATCAATACAGTTTTGAAAAGAAACATTCAATAGCAGCGGAAAGGCAGGGGCATTTTTATTTTTTTTCATTTCCTGCTCGGAAGTAAATACAGCAAGGAATCTTTCCCCGTTTCCATTTTCTAAAATGCAGGGCTGCGGTTTGATACCGCCCGGAATTGCCTGTGGTTTTCCAGGATTTTGTAACATACGGCGCATAATTTCAGGTGGTGTATCCTTTGGCAGTAAAGCAGGGGAGATGACATTTGTATTTTTAATCATATCCAGTACTTCTGCGGAAGGAGCCTCCCCTTTTGCCTTTAACTCTTCTAATATCTGTTCTAATTTTTTATTATTCATACTGCTAATCTCCATTCATTTCAAAAATCTTTTTCATCTGCTCTTTGTCCATATCGCTGTAATAACCATATTGTAACAGTTCATATTCCTTCAGACACTTCTGTACGGCGTCAGGTTCTCCGTCCGTATCTGTTTCATAGTTGTGCCAGATGCCTTCGTAATCCAGATAACCATTGACATTCATTGCCGGAATCAGCTCTGAAACCTTTTCAATATACTGGTTGTACAATGGCAGTGTAATGCCAGCCTGCTTTAATAAAAGGTTTTCCAGATAATTATTGCTTAATACAACATTTTTGCTCTCCTCGATATCATAATTTGCCCAGATGACAAACGGGGTAGCAAAACGCTTTTGAATATCATCCAGATTCCAGTCTTCCTGCTTCTTGCCTAAAAGCTCTTCATAAAACTCGATTTCCAAAGAAGGATGATGGTCACCAAACATACAGATAATCGTTGGCTCCTTCTGCTCCTTAAAATAATCTACCAGATATTCAAAAGCATCATCCGATACATTTATGGCGGAGAGAAATTCTTTTGTTTCTTCATAGTAAGCACCTTTGACGTATACCGGTTCTTCCCAGTTTGTATTGGTCAGATATCCGCCGTGATTTTGGATTGTCATATCAAAGGCAAATAGTGGCGTGCCTTTTTCTTTGTTTTCATATAATTCAATGACCTTTTTATAGCTTTCCTTATCACTGATATAACGGATATACTCTGGATTTTTAAAATCCTCAATCGTTATAAAGTCATCAAAACGCATACTGTCGTATGTTTTGATTCGGTTCCAGTTTGCACCGCTGCTTGGGTGGACTGCCATAGTCTGGTAGCCAAGGGATTTTAGGTAATATGCCATGGAAAAGGTAGTATCATGCATAAACTGCTGGTATACATTACAGCCGCTTGGAAAGAATTTCATACTGTTGCCTGTCATGGCTTCAAACTCAGAGTTACTGGTTCCGGCGCCATAAATAGATACATAATCCTTTCCATAAATGGTATTTTCTTCCATGCTGTGCAGATATTCCAGTGGGTCTTTGTTAAAATTCGTCAGTCCAACCAAATCAAAATCCGCAAGGCTTTCATTCATAATCAGTATAATATTTGGTTTTTGGCCATTCAGGCTCTTGTTTGTACCAAAGTCCTTATTGCTTTTAAACAGGCTGTCCTCCTCTTCTCCGCCCGCAGAAGCAGTTGTACCAGAATTCTTATTTTTCTTAAAGTCATCCAGTATATCCGCAATTGCCTCCTGAGAATACCCGGATGGCTTTGCTACGCTTAAATAGTGAATATTCAGGAAGAAGTTCATATAAAAGCCATTGGAACGGCAGGAGGCCACTTTATTCCAGATATTGTCAGTGATTTTGGCATTTTCCAGTATTGGCGTATTATACAGGATTCCAATTACGATACAGGATAACAAGGTCGGAGACAAACGTTTTACAATACGCCTGAAAGCCACCGTTTCCTTCTGTTTGCTGCGGATGCAAAAAATCATGAAACACCACAGGATAA
>CANRVD010000109.1 GCA_947643145.1 uncultured bacterium
TTAATATGAAAGTCCCGGTCCCCTCCTCGTTATAATTCAATGCGGAATTTAGGTATTATATAACCATTTTCTAATAATTCTTCTGAATACTGTTCTAAATATCGGCTTATTGTCCTCATGTCTACCTCAAAAAAATTCGCAGCCATTTCACGAGTAAAATACATTTTACCCTCCCATAATATTCCATTAAAACCAAATTTTTCTCGAATGATTTCAATAGCAATTTCATTATTTAAGATATTCTGTCTGTCTATTCTAGAATTTGTTAAATCTTTTGACACTTATTCATACCTCCAATTCACCGTTTATAAATTTTGGTAGCAAACGATCTCGAGCTTGTGATGATATTTGTATCTGTTTCTGTAGCACTTTTATTTTTTCAAAATATGAGAAAACAAATTTACAAAATGCTTCAAGTTTATCGTCTGTTGGAACAGTAAGCTCCATTGTATTAATATCTTTTGCATAAACGTGAGGCTGTGCAGCTCCTTTTTGAAGGGCATTTAAGTTTGCTCTATTTTCTATTAGAAAACAATACACAAAGAATAAAAAAGGCGTTGTCTCACTATCTGCAAAAGAACAATCAGAAGCAAAGACATCTACATTATACAATCGTGAGAATCCTGCATTTGCACCCGAACCACTAACAGTAATAACAGGGGCAACCGTATTGGCTTCATTATGATAGTATGCTGGTTCTAAGCCTCCTGCTACAACTGGAACATCCCCTTCGTGAACTTGTGTTTTGGTAATAGTTTTTCCACGCCTAAATATTGCAATATCTCCAAGTATTCCTTTTTTCCACCCCAGTGGCACCTGTCATAGAATTTATCATACACTGATTGATAAAGTCTGTCTTCATAAAATAATACAAATATAAATTATCTACAGACTCATTCTTAGGTCTAAATACAAGAAATTCTGTTGAACCAAATCCAATACCTATATCCTTGCAATAAAACCGTTTTCCATTTTGAAGACAGGGTGTGATTCTTGCAACAACTGTATCACCATCCTGAAATTTAATACCAGAGTCAAAAGGTTTCTCTTCTATTGCGATAGGATTTCGATAATTTGTGCTAACATTGCCCATTTCAATAAATGAATAAATCTTTCCCTTTTCCAAAGATACTTTTGGATTAAGGGTAATGCATTCTAAAAATTTCATAACCCCATCTCCTTCATATTCTTTGAGATGGTATCCATCAAGTCATTTGATTCTGCCTGCAATGCTAATAATTCACGGTGAATTTCTGTCATGCGCTCTTCAAAGTTTACACCGTCCTCCTCCACAGGTGTTACGCCAACATAGGCCCCTGGTGTTAGCGACCAGCCTTTTGCCTCAATCTCTGCAATCGTAGCAGCTTTGCAAAGCCCAAGAACATCTACATATACACCATCACCAAATTTTTCATACAGCCAGTTTGCTTCCTTGGCAATTGTAAGCATTTCAGAAAGTTCTGCAAGTTTCGCATTATATTCTTCTTGTGTCTTTTTCTTTTCACGCTTCTCAGCGGCCTCCACAGCTTTTTTCGCTTCTTCTATTGACAATCATTTTTACCAATGATTTCGGAGTGAAAAACACCCCGTCATCAGAGGCAATATTTTTTGCAAATTTATTTAGAAAATACTCATAGATACGTCCAATAATATCTCCGCCTACTTCATTTAATGCGCTGTTATTAAAAATGCGAAGAAGCTCTGACAAAATTTCATCGGAAAAATCTGCATAACTTTTTGGAAGAATTCCTGTAAGCTGCTCACTCTGGTCTTCAATAAGCTGCATTGCATTATTAACTACTTCACCAAGACTTATCATTGTGTGACCATCTTTATTTACAAGATTCATCACAGAGATATCATCTGGAAGATTTAAGAGATAGTCATATTGCGCTTCTTTTGGAAGATATAGTGCACTTTTCGCTGCAAAATCACTTGCCTCCACTGGCAAAACACGTCCACCACGAGAAGGACGCCCCTTTAAAATTTCAGCCTCCACCATTTTGAATCTGCTATAAGCATAACGCAAAAAAATAAGACCGAGTACAGGCATACAGTACTGGTTTGATGTAAGTTTTGAACCTGAACGTAATAAATCTGCGGACTCCCACAATTCACTTTCTAATTTTCGTATATTAATCATTTTTTTCCTCAATTGTATTGTTAAAACGTTCCTATATAAGAATGACACCTAGTATTCCTGCTGCAAAACTTTTAATTTGCAGCAACTTTTTCATTTATAAATATAGCGTTATTGTAACATATTCGTTACCAATCCCGTTCCCGAATAGCTTCCTCCATGTCAATGGGAATACCAAACCACTCCAGCACATAGCCTACCGTTTCCCCGATACAATCACGAGCTACCGTTTCGATTTCGCTATCATTCTCGTCAAATTCCTCCTGCAATTCGTTGATGGCGCAAACCGACTCATCCAGCTTTTTCTGAATAACCTCAATATCGTCTTCGCCTGTCTCCAACAGATCAATAACCTTTTGGAGTTCGTCTTTTATCTTGTCTACCAAAAAATTTGGGTAATATTCGTCCTGGTACATCTCATCAAGCAATTTATAGTTTGTGTCAAATGCTTTCATCTTTGTTCTCCTTTCAAATTTATGTTTGCTGCTGCATTTCTTTTATTTTATCATAATTCTAAGAGCGCGTGTATTTTATTTGGCGACTGTTTTTATTTTTTGAAAAAATGAACCATATACAAAGTCATGGCGAATATAGAGTGAACAGGCAGAGGAGGTGTAACAGTGGACGCAAGAGAAATAGAAAAATGTATTGATAATTTCGGTACAGATATTTATAGGTTTTGCTTAAAACTCTGTGCGGACAATGCGGACGCCGAGGATCTATATCAGCAGACATTCCTAAAAGCGTTAGAAACAGAATGGACACTTGACTGGGAGAAAAACCCAAAAGCATTGTTTTTCTCTTTGGCTTATAATCTATGGAAAAGCGACAGAAGAAAACAAGCACGCCGGAATACGATTGCTCCTTGCAGCAATTTTGATGATAAAACGGAAACGATACTGCATTCTGAAGAAAATATTGAAGAAGGTTATCTTCAAAAAGAATTGATTGCCAAAGTCCGTGAAATCATTCAAACGCTTCCGGAAAAATTTCAAGTACCACTGATATTGTTTTACCTTTCCGATTGTTCCATAGAACAAATAGCAGCTATTATAAAGAAACCGCCTGGTACCATAAAAAGTCGATTGTTCAAGGGAAGAAGCTTAATAAAAAAGAGATTGGAGGAGGATGGATATGAAAGATAATCGTTCCAACATGGAAATAGAAGAATTTATCCAAGCTTCTATGGAAATGACAGATGTTCCGGCTCCGGAACTGAATCAAAAGCTTAAAGCGGCTCTGTATCAGCAAGAAGCTGTCTTGCGAAAACAACCTGCCGCACATACATTATCACTTTGGTATTTACCAATGATTTTGAATTTGATTATTTTTTCTTTGTTGGCTCTTGGCGCTTTGATTTTGATTCAAAATATTTATTTATCTTACTTTGCCGCTGGTATCTGCCTTTATGTTGGTGTGGCTGGTATCGTGCTCACCATAGTGGGTGCAAAAAGAACAAACATAAAAGAAGATATTGCAATCCGTATTGAGAAAAGAGGTGTATTGGCATGAAAAATGAAAACAAGAACAAAATTCTGCTTTATATTAGTTTTATTGTTGTCTTATTGCTGATTTTATTGCGGTTTGGTATATCTTATTTGAAAAGCGATGGCTTCAATGGTCTTTCCATACAGATTCCTATCCTGCTTTTTTGCACTATTTTTTTTGCATTGTGTACCTCTGCTCTTTTTGCCGCATGGGTATATCAGGATTGCAAAAGGCGCGGCGACGACCCTGTACTATGGGCAACTGTAGTTTTTATAGTTACACCCTTTATCGGATTGCTAATTTATTTTCTGCGCCGTCCAGAAATTAAAACAATCTGTCCAGCTTGCAGACATCGAATTTCAGTAAAAGCTAACTATTGCGAAGAATGTGGAACACCGATCAAAAAGGAGGATCATAATATGATGACAAAACAAGAAACACATCACTTAAATTATATTGTTGCTGATATTGTATGTATGGTGTTTATGCTCATATGTTTGACAGGTTCTATTGTTAGGATAGTCACGGGAGATGGTATTAACACAAATGCTGCTTCTAACGATCGCGTATGGAACTTAGGTGTAATCAATATGAATTATAATACGTATCAAAATGATGTTTGGAAGCTGAATTTTAGCAGTGCCAGCGATGGATTTATCAAAGAACAGCATATGATGATTGCGGACGCAGACACACAACTGCTTCACGCTGATATTTCCTGCGGCACAGTTCCAGAGGGATCAGCGCTCGTTTTGTGGCTGGTACAAGGAGATACCGCCAAATCTATTGATGTTACAAGTCTTTCCGAACCGTTGGAATACCCGTTGCATGAATTTGAGAATGGAAAAATTTATGTCAGATTGCAAATCAATGGTGTAGAAAATACTGTTTCAGAAATTTATATTCAATAATGAGCAAAACCAGCCGCGGTTGTATCACTAGAAACAGTATGCGATTGAAACGAAGCTACTATAACACTTTACCAGTTCTACACGGCAGATTTGTTTATATTGTTCTTGAACGACAGTGATAAATTCAGTATAATATTAGCCATAAAGCAACAGCACTATTTCCCCACAATGCCTGCATTTCATTTCAAGCACCACTTTTCCCGGCGGCATCTCCTCAATGTCAAAGATGCGCCGCCCGCACTTAGGGTTCGGGCATTTCACCTTTTCCATTGACCACCGCCTCCCCGCACTGATATGTAACAAAGGGAACCAGACAGAACGTAACGTGTTCATGTTTGGCTCCCTTTTATCGTTTGTGTATTATTGGTTTTCTTCGTGTGGCTTCCGCTGTACACACTAATTATTCACAATCTTAATGTCCGTACCTGCCACCTCGTATCTTACCTTGTAACTGGAAAACTCATCCATTCCATAATCGTAAAGCATCAGAATGTCATCCCTTAACTGCTCGTATCTGCCATTGCTTTCCTGCGAATTTAGTAACTGGCACATCTTTTCAGAAAGCCCGCTGATATTCCCATTCACATCCACTGAAATATCATCACATGAATACTGTCCCCCCGTTGCTTTACCAAGAAAGCTGGAAATCTCCCTATATGCATCGATCCGGTTGAACTCCACCGTAGTATAATCCGATGCCTGCATATGGCAGTCCCATAGTTCGTCCGAAAACTGTTCCTCCAGCACATCCGCCGCTTTCCGCTTTTCTTCCTCCGAAAGCTCCCCGGTAACGGTTATCTTCCCATAGATATCCATCTCTATGGCATACTCTTTCCCCTGTACGTCAATACCTGCTTTTTCCAATGCTTCCTGCATCTTCGGGAATAATGTGTTTTTCAGTCTGCCATTGGCCGCCGCGCGCTCATAATCGTGCAGGTTCGCAAAAATTTTCAGGTAAGCCTCCTCCCGCTTATCCAGTATTTCCCCGGATGACTTTTTCTCCAGCAGCCCTTCCACGCTTTCCGTACCCGTATATCGTTCATCCTCCGGGAGGGAATCATACTGCTCCCTGTGTAGTTTTTCAATTTCACTACTGTAATCCTGCCTCCCGTCCGCTTTCTCCTGCTTCTGATACTTCTCTTCCATAATACGGATGCGGTAAGGTTCTTCCGCATCCACATTCCCGTTACCGTTACCGTGGTTTTCCACCCTGATGGTATAACGGTCTGATCCGTCCCAATCCAGCAGGGTAAGCTCTTTGCCGCCGTTACCATTGTTTTTCGCTATCCCTATCTGGTTTCCCTTTGCATCGTAAACTGCCAGATCATAATCGCTGCCCTCTGGAATATTTTCCAGCCGGATTGTAATTTCCGTCCCTACGCCCATCTTCTCATAAAAGCTCTTCTGTCCATAGGAAAAGGAGTAATAATCTACATCCCCATCTGAATCCAGTTTTCCTTCCAGACAGCTGTCCCTGTTCTGTAATAATATCCCCAAATCATATGTACTGAAATAGCCGTCTACTCTGTCATCATATTTGGTCTTTTGACGGTAGCTGTCATTCTTATTCTCACAGCTTTCTACCAGAACAGTCTGTTCATTCAGTTCTTTCATGGGGGAGGCAAAACCTTTACTCCCATATTGAGTCCCGCTTATCAGAGGGCTGCTGATATAATATGTATAATTCATTTCTAAATCTCCTCCATTCTTTTGCTCCCCAATCCCCCTATCTGCCGAAAACCGGGGTGCCTGCCCTGTTTGTCCTCTATGGCTTATATCCCCTTATGGTAAGTCCGGGCATGATGTCTCTTCATCAGCCAAACAATGAGTCTCCACCCGCTGCAGTTCCCGTCATGGCACTTACATCATAGGCATTGGACGCTTTCTCCATCTGCCTCTCACTGCTCCATTCCCTTGCTATCCTGCTTCTCTCCCGCTCTGCCTTTGCAGTCTTTGCATCCAACAGTTCCTGCTGTAACTCTTTCGCCTGAGCCCGCTTTTCCAGATATTCTTCCAGCAGTTCCTTCTGCCTTGCCTTTTTCTGCCTTCCGGCATCAGCATCCTTTGTGGAGGAACTCCCGGAATAACTGACATTCTCCTTCATGCCCTGCGTATAGCCGTAGCATTTCTCATATGTGTCATCTATATGGGTATATGCAGCCACCGGAATATTTCCCCCGAAATCAACAGCCTTATTCTTCGCCAGCGCATCCAGAATCTTCTTCTCGTATTCCGGGTCTGACTGCATCCTCTTATACGCTGATTCTGTTATGTCAATTGTCCAATTCATGCCTCTCTGTGAAGGGTGGGTATACAAGCTGTTCATCTTTTCATCAAAATATGCCTTGTACTCATCCAGCGTCATGTCTTTTGGAAAAACGGAACTTTTTTCCGCAACCCTTGCCGCAAATCTGTCTGTTTT
>CANRVD010000110.1 GCA_947643145.1 uncultured bacterium
CATATTTGATAAAAGATGATATAAAAAATCGATTTTTAACCGCCAAAGTAATATTGTCTGAGCATATTGTTTGGCAGCCGAAGGCGGCATGGAGGATTTTAATGAAAAAAAGAGAAAAAAAACCATATCATTTTTTTGATAATATTCTGTTTCTTCTTAGGGAGGCGGATAAGACGTATCCGGTTATGATACGGATGTGGTTTCCGGTGTTTATTTTGACATTTGTACTAAGGCAGGTGGTTCAGGTTCTGATTCCTGCAAGGGCAGTCTATATTATTGAGCACAATCTGGGAGCTGTGCCATTTCTTATTCAGATAGGTGGGATTCTTTTTCTTTTTTTTCTGTTCAGGGCAGTTAATATATTATCACGGGAAAAGTATGAAGCCTATAGCATGTTCTTTCGGACATATGAAATGCTGGACAGGATGATTCAGAAAAGTCTGGTATCAGATTACTGTAACAGGGAAAAGCATGCAAATCAGAAACTGATTGATCAGGCAAATGCTGGATTGAACACTAACTGGGTCGGTGTGGAGCTTATGTGCAGGCAGTTGCCGCATGTTGTGATTAATCTGCTGGGGATGCTGTTGTTTGGAGGTGCTATTTTATCAGTAGATATCAGGATTCTTCTGGCACTGGTTCTGATGTTAATCTGCAATGTGGTGGCAAACCGTTATGCTGTCAATTACCTGAATGCGCATCTGGAAGAAAATGCAAAGATAAACCGGAAAGTGAATCTGTTAAAAAACTGGTCGAAAAACATTGGCTGTGGTAAGGATATCCGTCTGTACCGGATGGAAAAATGGTTTGGCGAGCTGATGCAGTCTTATGTGGAATGGGGACAGCGCTGGCAGAAGGGAGTGGAAAGGCACTTTTACCTTCCGGTACTTTCCGATACGGTATTTATTGCTTTGCGGGATGGCCTTGCCTATGTGATTCTGATTCAGAAAGTATTGGAGGGAAGTCTTTCTTTATCTGTATTTATTTTAATGGTTGGTACTGTTTCAGGATTTTCCAGCTGGATGTTTGCTTTTGTGGATGGCTGTATGGATCTGGTAAAAGCGGATAAGGGGATTTCTGATGTACGAAGGATACTGGATATGGAAGATACTTTTTTGCATGGGAAGGGATGCAAGGTGTCTGAACAGGATCTTTCCCATGCACCGGAAATTGAGATGCAGAATGTATCTTTCTCTTATGATGGGAATGAGAAGAATATTTTGTCAGGGATTCATCTGAAAATCAGGTCAGGAGAAAAAATTGCTCTGGTAGGAGCTAACGGAGAGGGAAAAACTACCCTTGTAAAATTACTGTGTGGATTTTATCATCCAACACAAGGACGGATTTTGGTTAATGGGAGAGATATAGAAGAATATGATATCGAGGAGTATTTTAAACTGACAGGCGTGGTATTTCAGGACGTAAGTGCGCTGCCATACAGTATTGCCGAACTGGTATCCTGCAGGAAGAAGGAGGATACTGATATGGATTTGTTCTGGCAGGCAGTAAGAAGGGCCGGGCTGTATGATAAAATTCAGTCCTTATCCCAAAAAGAAGATACCTATATTTCTAATGTTTTTGATGATAATGGAATTGAGCTTTCAGGCGGAGAGACACAGAAACTGATGTTAGCCAGATGCATTTATAAAAATGCCCCTTTCCTTATATTAGATGAGCCGACCTCTGCGTTAGATCCGCTGGCAGAAAGTGCCATGTATGAAGAATATAATCAGTTGACAGAGAATAAGACCAGCCTGTTTATTTCCCACCGTCTTGCCAGTACCCGCTTCTGTGACCGTATTTTATTTTTGAAGAATGGGCAGATTGCAGAAGAAGGAACCCATGAGGAGCTGTTGGCAAAACAGGGAGAGTACGCAAGGATTTATGAGATACAAAGCCATTATTATACAGAGAAAAGCGAAAAGGGAAGTTTGGAAGAAAAGGAGGCAGTCGCATATGAAGGGTAATCGTGGTAAGAATCTGGAAAAAAAGGTTTCTATGAAGGATATGCTAAAACTCATATTGGAAATATCTCCTGGCTTTCTTTTGTTTACGATAGTAGAAGCGCTTCTGTCAACTGCCGTTGTTTATGTGAATATCATACTGAGTGCAAGGATTCTGGATGGAATTGCCAGTAGGGAAAAGCAGGAGTTAATCAGAACAGCCCTTTTTATGGTGGGCTTGAATCTTGTGCTGGCGCTTCTTCGCTGGGCAATTAATAAGTGGCTGATTGTAACAAGACGTCTGATTGAGGATGCCGTATCAAAGAGGATTATGGAAAAATGTCTGGATTTGGATTATCAGATTTTGGAAAAGACAAGTACGTTAGATTATATTCAGAAAGTGGAATCTGCTTCTAGGGCAAATGGTGGAATTACCAGCTATTGTGTTTTGGTTAGCGAGGGGATTACAAAGATTATTTCTGTTATTTATGCCGTTATCCTGTTAACAGGATTTTTTCAGGGGAGTGCCGAAAGTGAGGATGTGCTTTTGCGCCAGCTCACAACACCGCAGGCGGGAATTCTCCTGTTTGTTCTGATGGGAGTGGTTATTTTTTTCGCCTATATAGTGGCAAAGAAACACCGGAAATTAAATTATGAGTTTTTAGAATATTGTGTGCGGGGAAATAGGGAATTTGGCTCATATTTTCAATTCCTTTATGACTATAATATAGGGAAGCAGGTACGGATTTACCAGATGTTTCCGCTTATCAGTGAAAAACGGAAAAAGCGAATCTCAGAATATATGGGTTCTTCCCAAAAAATGACGAATGTGGAAGTCAGATTGATGATTGGAGCCGATGCAGCGTCTACTTTGCTGCTTTTCGTTTACTATTGTTTTGTGGGGTTGAAGGCTGCTGCCGGAGCCATTTCCCTGGGGGAGATGACACTTTATATTGGCGCCCTTACCAGCTTGTCAGACAATCTTTCCGGTATCTTTTCAAATATTGGTGATATTGGGCTGAAGAATGATTATCTGAGTAATTACATATCCTTTCTCCGACTGAAAAATGAAAAATATGATGGGACGCTTCCCATTGAAAAAAGACTGGATAATGACTATGAACTGGAATTTCAAAATGTTTCCTTCCATTATCCGAATAATGAGGATTTGGTGTTAAAAAATATTACAACAAAAATCCGGGTGGGACGGAAAATGGCAATTGTTGGAAAAAATGGTTCCGGAAAATCTACTTTTATCAAGTTGCTGTGCCGCCTGTATGACCCGACAGAAGGGGAAATTCTGTTAAATGGCATTGATATTAAAAAATATGATTATGACGAGTACCGTCGGATTTTTAGTGTAGTATTTCAGGATTTTAGTCTTTTTTCTTTCCCAGTGGCACAAAATGTTGCAGCAGGTCTTTCTTATGATGAGGAAAAGGTATGGAAGGTGCTGGAAGAGGCAGATATGGCGGAGCGGGTGAAAGAAATGGAGAAAGGGATTGATACGGTTCTATATAAGCAGGAGGATGAAGGCGTAGAGATTTCCGGTGGTGAGGCACAAAAAATCGCAATTGCAAGGGCGCTATACAAAGATGCCCCAGTGGTGATATTAGACGAGCCGACGGCAGCGCTGGATCCGGTGTCTGAACTTGAAATTTATGAGCATTTTGATGAGATGATAGAGGAGAAGACCGCTATTTACATTTCACACCGTATGTCAAGTTGCAGGTTTTGTGAAAATATTGTAGTATTTGAAGATGGGAATATTGTGCAGATGGGAAGCCATGATGCTTTGGTGGCAGAAGAGGGACTGTATCAGAATCTGTGGAAGGCCCAGGCGCAGTATTATCAGATATAAAGTTACTATTTTCGCATGCTTCTTAGGACAGTCGTGAATCGTAACGGTATAAAGGAGAAATTTTTAATGAATCTGCAGGATTTTTTCAGGGAAAATAGAAAGGTGGCCCTTGCTTTTTCCGGCGGGGTGGATTCTGCCTATCTGCTGTATGCTGCGCTGGAATATGGCGCCACGGTCCGGGCATACTATGTCAGGTCTGCTTTTCAGCCACAGTTTGAGTTTGAGGATGCAAGACGGCTGTCAAAGTTACTGGGCGCAGATATGAAGGTACTTTCTGTAGATGTACTGGACAACTCCTTTGTTGTTGAAAATCCTGTTGACCGTTGTTACTATTGCAAAAAGGAAATCTTTACAGCGGTTGCAAAAGCGGCTGTAAAAGATAATTATCCGTTTCTGATAGATGGAACAAATGCTTCGGATGATGCAGGAGACCGTCCGGGCATGCGGGCACTTTTGGAACTGTCAGTGCGTTCCCCGCTGAGGGAGTGTGGGCTGACGAAGGAAGAGATTCGGCGTTTGTCAAAAGGGGCAGGGCTGTTTACATGGGATAAACCTGCCTATGCGTGTCTTGCGACACGGATTCCGGCGGGAGAAAGAATAACGGAAGAAAAGCTGTTAAAAACAGAGGCAGCAGAAAATTATCTGCATGCTGCCGGGCTGACTGATTTCCGGGTGAGATTCTTTGAAAATGCCGCCAGACTGCAGGTGCCCTTGGAACAGCTTGCAACAGTACTTGATAAACGGCAGGAGATTATTCATGAACTGAAAAAATATTATAGTGCAGTGTTACTGGATTTGGAGGTGCGTGAATGAATAATGGCATAAAAAGTATTTTGGAAGCGGTGCAATCCGGGAGTATGTCCGTTGCTGATGCTTTGCTCAAAATCAAAGAGGAACCCTTTGAGGATATTGGCTATGCCAAGGTGGATTTGCACCGGAAGCTGCGGCAGGGTGCGGCAGAGGTGATCTACGGTGCAGGAAAAACACCGGAGCAGATTATTGGCATTCTGGATGTTATGAGGAAAAACGGGCAGGACACTGTCCTGATTACCCGGATGGGAGAGGAAGCGGCAGATATTGTCAAATCTGTGCATGAACTGGATTATCATAAAGATGCAGGGATTGGCATTGTTGGAAAGATGCCGTTACCGGATGGAATTGGAAATGTCCTTGTGGCGACAGGGGGAACAAGTGATATTCCGGTGGCGGAAGAAGCGGCCATAACCGCCCAGGCTTTAGGCAGTAATGTGGTCAGGCTCTATGATGTAGGGGTTGCCGGACTGCACAGGACACTGGCACATCTGGATGAGATTATGAGCGCCAGTGTAATTATTGCCATTGCTGGAATGGAAGGTGCTCTTGCCAGCGTTATTGGCGGTCTTGCGGATTGCCCGGTGATTGCTGTTCCGACAAGCGTGGGATACGGGGCATCTTTTCATGGGGTGTCTGCACTTCTGTCGATGCTTAATTCCTGCGCCAGCGGCGTTTCTGTTGTCAATATTGATAATGGCTTTGGTGCCGGGTATCTTGCAAACATGATTAATCATATTAGGAGTTAAAAAGAATGAAGACATTATATTTAGATTGTGGAATGGGGGCAGCAGGCGATATGCTGACGGCTGCCCTTGTGGAGCTTTTGCCGGATTCTGATAAATTTATGGAAAAGCTGAATGCGCTGTCAGTTCCTGACGTGCAGTTCCGAAAAGAAAGTGCGGTAAAATGCGGAATTACCGGTACGCATATTTCGGTTATAGTTGGTGGGATAGAGGAGAGTGAGGAAATGTATGTTCATGAGCACAGCCATGAACATCATTACCATGAGCATAGTGATGAACATAAATACGAGCATCATCACCACGAGCATAGTGATGAGTATAAACACGAGCACCATCACCACGGACACAGTGATGAGTATAAATGTGAGCACCATCACCACGGACATGGTGATGAGCAGGAGCATTATCACGAACACAGTCATGAACAAAAACACCATCACAGCGGGATGCATGAGATTGAACAGATTGTGGCAGATTTGGATATTCCCGACAAGGTGAGAGAGGATGTTCTGGAAGTTTACAATCTGATTGCGGAGGCAGAAAGCCATGCACATGGAAAGCCGATAACAGAAATTCATTTTCATGAGGTGGGAACCGTGGATGCGGTTGCAGATATTACTGCGGTCTGCCTGCTGCTTCACGAGATTTCGCCAGATGAGATAGTGGTATCACCTGTCCATGTGGGAAGCGGTCATGTAAAATGTGCTCATGGGATTTTGCCTGTTCCTGCGCCGGCCACTGCCTTTATCTTAAAAGACGTTCCGATTTATGGCGGCAGTGTTGATGGGGAATTGTGTACGCCTACCGGGGCAGCGCTTTTGAAGCATTTTGCTACCCGCTTTGGAGATATGCCGGTTATGAAGACACAGGCAATTGGTTATGGAATGGGAAAGAAGGATTTTCAAATGGCAAATTGTGTCCGTGCCATGCTTGGTGAAACAGCAGACAAAACAGATACGGTTTGGAAGCTTTCCTGCAATGTAGACGATATGACGGCGGAAGAGATTGGTTTTGCCAAAGAACGTTTCTTTGCGGGCGGCGCAAAAGAGGTTTATACGATTCCTGTCGGTATGAAAAAATCCCGTCCCGGCACATTAATTTGTGTTCTTTGCAGGGAGCAGGATAGGGAAGAGATGATTGGTCTACTTTTTAAATATACGACTACTATTGGAGTGCGTGAAGTGCTGATGAACCGTTATGTTTTGGAGCGGCGCATAGAAGCGGTCATTACACCATACGGAGAGGTTCGGCGTAAAATATCTTCCGGTTTTGGTATTACCAAAATGAAATATGAATATGACGATTTGTCACGTATTGCAGAAAAACAAAATATCAGTCTGGATGAAGTAAGGAGAGAACTGAAAAATTGTTCCCTGTAGTAATCATATAGGTTTATTGAATCGATATCTTTTAATCCAACAGCCTGTAATACTTCTTTTATGCAGTTTTTCCCTTTTATTTCATGTTGCAGCCGGACAACTTCAAGGTTCCCTTTTGTTGCATAGAGCAGCTTGTCGGCGGGAAGCACCGCAACCCGGAACCACTTGCAGAGAA
>CANRVD010000111.1 GCA_947643145.1 uncultured bacterium
GCCACATGACGGCAATAAAAAAATACTTTTTATCTAATTCTTGCTATGTTCATATAAGAGCATTTAAGGCACATGTGGTTATATCAACACTGTTATGGTGCATATTGTATTCTGATGATATTACAGAGAATGATGGTATATATGGAAATAAGGATTTCACCGAATGATATTTGGTGGATTTCTTGTTCCTTTGTGAATTGTAGAAAAAAAGGTCTTGTGTTAAAATATATTATGGAATTTTATATATAAATGCTTCTGGACATA
The DNA here is from genome assembly GCA_947643145.1 of uncultured bacterium. GTDB lineage: Bacteria > Bacillota > Clostridia > Lachnospirales > Lachnospiraceae > Butyribacter. The sequence continues at coordinate 265 of CANRVD010000111.1, forward strand.
TTCTTTGTCCTTTGATATGTTCAAGCTGATGTTGAATAAAATGAAGCTGATATTCAGCGCAGTGTGGGATATTAGTTTGTATGAAGAAATGGTAATTAAGAAAAAAGATAAATGAATTTATATGAACGAATATAGAGATAAATAAAGTACGGAGGTACATATGGCAGTAGGAACTACGAATGTTGGATTTGAGGAAAAGTTGTGGCAGGCAGCAGACAAGCTGCGTTCTAACATGGACGCGGCAGAATATAAGCATGTGGTCTTAGGGCTTATATTTTTGAAATATGTATCAGATTCTTTTGAGGAAAAGTATCAGATTTTGCTGGAAGAAGGATATGGTGATGAAGAAGACAGGGATGAGTATTTGGCGGATAATATTTTCTGGGTTCCTAAAGAGGCGAGATGGTCAGAAATCCAGAAACATGCTGCCAGTGCAGATATAGGCAGTGTCATTGACCATGCAATGGAAGTGATAGAAAATGAAAATAACTCATTAAAAGGTGTTTTGACAAAGAATTATTCAAGAGCAGAACTCGATAAAACACGCTTGGGCGAATTGGTAACGTTGTTTACTAATATAGAGGTAGGTTCGACGGCGGCACAGGAAAGAGATGTTCTGGGGCGCGTATATGAATATTTTTTAAGCAAATTTGCAAGTGCGGAGGGCAAGTTGGGGGGAGAATTTTATACCCCATCCTGTATTGTAAGAACTTTGGTGGAGATGATTGAGCCGTTTGAAGGACAGATTTTTGACCCGGCGTGCGGTAGTGGCGGTATGTTTTGCCAGTCAGCCCGATTTGTAAGAGAGCATCAGGGGAATGTCAGAGATATTTCTATTTTTGGACAGGAGAGTAACCCGACAACATGGAAACTGGCAAAGATGAATCTGGCAATTCGCCAGTTGGAGGCAAATCTTGGAAAGCATAATGCGGATTCATTTCACGATAATCAGCACAAGACTTTAAAGGCAAATTATATTTTGGCCAATCCGCCATTTAACGTATCAGATTGGGGAGGGGAAAGGCTGCAGCACGATGTTCGGTGGAAGTATGGGGTTCCGCCGGTTGGTAATGCCAACTTTGCATGGTTACAGCATATGATTTATCATTTGAGTCCGGCAGGTGGAGTATGTGGGACAGTATTAGCAAATGGTTCCTTAAGTTCCAATACATCCAATGAGGGAAATATCAGGAAAAATATGATTATAGGTGATGTTGTTGAATGTATTGTGGCAATGCCAAATCAATTGTTTTATTCCACGGGGATTCCGGTATCTCTTTGGATTTTGCGGAAAGGAAAAACAGAGCAAACCCAAAATAAAGTGCTTTTCATCGATGCAAGAAAATTAGGACATATGATAGACAGAAAGGTTCGAGAATTATCGGAAGAAGATATTAGAAAAATTGCGGATACATACCAGAATTGGAGACAGGGAAAAGAGTATGAGGATATTCAGGGGTTTTGTAAAGAGGCATCATTAGAGGATATAGGGAATCAAGATTATATTCTAACTCCAGGAAGGTACGTTGGTATAGAACAAGAGGAAGATGATGGAGAAGCATTTGAAGATAAAATGCAAAGACTTACTTCTGAATTGTCACAGATGTTTGAAGAATCTAATGAACTTCAAAAGGAAATCAGAAAAAGCTTAGGAGCAATAGGATATGATATATAAACTCAATGATTTGATTGAAACCGCAAATACTGGTGCAGATGCTATTAAAAGAGCTCCTATTTTGCAGGAGAAGACGAATTTGAGATGCTTAAGAATAGGGGATGTGTCTCAGAGAAGAAAATTTAATGAGTGGGGATATACAAAAACATCAAGAGAAGATTATAAACGTTACAAGTTGCATCTAGGAGATATTATTGTCGCAAGAACCGGAAATACAATAGGTGTTAATCAGTATATAGATAGAGAAATAGAAGCAGTTTATAATAATGGACTTATTAGGATAAAAGTTAATAAGGAGATGATATTACCAAAATATTTTTACTATATTGTGCGAGGAAAATCATGTCAAGATTATATACAATCAATAGCATATGGGACTTCTACTCAACCAAACATGAAAATTAAGGATTTTTTGAATTTTGAAATAGAAGTGTTGGGGCTTGACTTGCAAAGAGGAATAGTAAAAATTATTGACACGATAGAAAGAAAGATAGCTATAAATGAAATAATAAACGATAATTTACAGCAGCAGGCGGTAGTATTATATCAGCAGATGTTTACTGATAGTCCCGAACCCGACTGGACAGATGGCTCACTAAGCGACATTGCCGACATTACTATGGGGCAATCTCCAAGTGGTAGCAGCTATAATGAGGACGGAATAGGAACTATTTTCTTTCAAGGTCGTGCTGAATTTGGCTTTAGGTTCCCGACTATCCGCCTTTATACCACCGAACCAAAGCGGATGGCTTACACAAACGACATTTTAATGAGTGTTAGAGCGCCGGTTGGCGATCTCAATGTAGCTCATACTGATTGCTGCGTTGGTCGAGGACTTGCTGCTATTCATTCCAAAACTAACCGTCAGTCCTTTATGCTTTATACGATGTTTTCACTCAAAAAGAGGTTGGATGTCTTTAATGGTGAAGGCACAGTTTTCGGCTCAATCAACCGGAGTTCGCTGAATGACATTCCTGTTCTCATTCCATCAAATGGCGCAATCGAGAATTTTGAAAGGATAGTCGCTCCTATGGACGCTGCAATTCGCAATAATTATGATGAAATATGCCGATTGCAGGAAATTAGAGATTCTTTACTTCCCAAACTGATGTCCGGTGAAATTGATGTATCCAATATCCAGCTCTAAGCTGCTAAATTATCGTTTATGATAGAAGGAGTGTTATGAAACTTGCTTTAAATCCAGAACTAAATAGGCGCTTGCGTGAAAAGATAAATGAATGGGATAACTTTACTTGTGAAAAAACGTCAAATTTTAAGTCACCTGAAAAAAGGGGAAATGCATAAAGACGCAAGCATATAATTGTATTTGTGCTTGTCTGGATCGTATTGATGAACTGGTTGAGCATTGCAATGCTTTGGAACTTAAATCGCTATTTGGATTGTATGATATTTTTAATTATGGACAGACATTAATTGACTGCATAAGCATGATTTCAAAAATTTATAATGTTCCGTATGAAGCAGAGAATGATATATCGTGTTTTAACCAAAAAGGCAACGATGGTAGTGGTAATGATGAGAAGTATTTCAAATATCTCCGTTCGCTTTGTTCTGTTCATCCAGTTGAAACAAGCCAGCATAAAATATATCAGGGAGATGAACCAGAGTGGTGTCCCTATATATCAGGTTCTGGTACAGTAATGCGATTGCTTGAGAATATAAATCCTGAATTGAAAGATGCAGATTATTATGCAGTAGTGTACAGAAATGATATGGAGTTTAATAAATATGTTCCAATTAGAGAGTCACAAATAATACAGTATTTACATAAACGGTACGGACACATTGAGAAAATTGTGCAGGCCATTGATAGATATAATGATGACAAAATTATAAATTTAATGGAAAAGCATATTCCTTTACCAGAAGAATCTGATACATATATTAGTTATTTGCTAGGATTGAAGGAGGCGTTTGCAGAGAGATGTGGCGATAAGGAATGTTATCAAATTAAAGAATGGATTGGTATCATGAAGGCACATTTTGCTGATGAAAAGATGCAGGCAGAGTTGCAGAAATATCAGGAGACAATGAAAGCGGCAATAAAGGAAATACACAATAAATTGCAGAATATGAATATTGATGACTGCTTTGTTGAATATCCTGTTCGATATCGTACAGATTTTATTACTAATGGATATGCACTAGAAAAGCTACATTATCTCAAAGATGCATTTATGAGTATGCCAGATGAAGAAACCTACAAATTGATTGAACAAGGTGGAGAGCCTTTTATAAATGACAGAATAAATTCAATGCTTTCTATTATTTCCCGGGTCCAGGATGCTGATTTATCGGAAGAGGAATTAATGGATGTTGCAAGAGAAATTGACTATAGATTTAAGGTTACTAATTCGGAATGGGCAAGGGTGCTGCTGAAAATAATAGAGCCATATTTTGAAAATACTGTGGAGTTTGATTATTCTTTAGACGATTGGTATCTGTATTTGCAGATAAAAATTGCTTTTTGGCGCATGTCTAAGAAAATATAAAAGGAAAGATGTGATTTTATGCCTATTAATGAAAATACATTGGAGCAGGTCATCATAGCAGAATTACAGGAAAAAGGTTATGAATATCTCTATGGCCCTGATATTGACCGGGATTACCATGAAGTAATTTTGAAGGATTACTTTGAGACTGCCATGTATAAAATTAACCCGAAAATCACTGTGGATATTGTGGAAGAAGCCTACAAATCTATTAAAAACCTTGGTTTGCTTAAGTTAGAGGATATGAATGCGGCTTTTCATAAGTATCTGATAGAAGGTGTTCCCGTCAATTATCGTGTGAATGGGGAGCAGCGTACTTATACAGTAAAGCTGATTGACTTTGCAAATCCGGAGAAAAATGAGTTTCATGTCGTCAATCAATATACTGTGATTGCGTATAAGAATAAGCGGCCGGATGTTCTGATATTTGTGAATGGCATTCCGTTGGTATTGTTTGAACTGAAAAATATCACCAATGAAGATGCTACGATTGAAAACGCATATAAGCAGGTCAAAAATTACCAAATGGATATTCCCTCTTTGTTTTATTACAATGCTTTCAATGTAATCAGCGACGGTCTGGATACCCGCATGGGAACTATCACATCCGATTTTACCCGGTATATGGTGTGGAAATCTGAAAACGGAGAAAAACCGGAAGATGGAGGTCTTAATTATTTTTCGGTGCTTTTAAATGGCGTATTTCCGAAAGAAAGGCTTTTAGACCTGATACGGAATTTTATTGTTTTTCAGAATAGCAAGGGCAGGACAATCAAAATCATTGCCGGATACCATCAGTATTTTGCAGTAAGAAAAGCGGTGGAGCGTACAGGGAATGCTTTGGAGGAACATAGTAGAAAGGTCGGGGTAGTATGGCATACGCAGGGCAGCGGGAAGAGTCTGTCCATGGTGTTCTATACGGGCTGCATTGTCAGCAATCCGGAATTTCATAATCCTACCATTGTAGTGTTGACGGACAGGAATGATTTGGATAATCAGCTTTTTGGTTCGTTTGTTTCCAGTTCCAAGCTGTTGCTGCGGCAGACACCGAAGCAGGCAAAGAGCCGGGAGCATTTGAAGGAACTGTTAAAGGTAAAAGCCGGCGGTATTGTTTTTACTACTATCCAGAAATTTGAGGAAAGCAGTGAAGTATTGAGTGAGCGGAGCAATATCATATTTATGGCAGATGAGGCGCACCGTTCTCAATACGGTCTGGAAGGAAAGCTTAACAGGGAAACTGGTGAGTGGAAATACGGCATGGCAAAGTATATGAGAGATTCGCTGCCAAACGCTACGTTTATCGGTTTTACCGGGACACCCATTGATTTTGATGACAGGTCAACTGTGGAAGTTTTTGGGGAATATATTGATATTTATGATATGACGCAGGCCGTAGAGGATGGGGCAACTGTGCCGATTTATTATGAAAACCGTACTGCGAAGATAAAACTGAATGAGGAACTTTTGAAAAAGATAGATGCAGAATATGAAAAAATGGCAGGTGAGGCGTCAGAAACGGCGATTGAAAAATCGAAATCAGACTTGTCTACCATTGAAGCAATCATAGGTTCTAAGGAAAGGCTGTCACTTTTGGCAGATGATATGATTGCTCATTATGAAGACAGGCAATATGTGCTTGCGGGCAAGGCAATGATTGTATGTATGAGCCGGCGGATTGCCATCAATCTGTACCGGATTATTCTGGAAAAGCGGCCGGAATGGAAGCAAAAGGTGAAGGTAGTTTTGACATCCAGCAATCAGGATGACGAGGACTGGCATGATATTATTGGAAATAAAGCATACCGGGATGGTCTTATGCTGGAATTTAAGGATGATGCCAGTGAGTTTAAAATTGCAATCGTAGTGGATATGTGGCTGACGGGTTTTGATGTTCCATCTATGGCGACCATGTATATTGACAAGCCGATGAAGGGTCATAATCTGATGCAGGCAATCGCCCGTGTTAATCGTGTGTATAAGGATAAAGAGGCAGGGCTGATTGTTGATTACATAGGTATGGCGGCAGAACTCAGGAGTGCGTTAAGCCAGTATACCAAACGTGACCAGGATAAGATTCCGGATTTGGGACAGGCATTATCCATAGCATTGGAGAAGTTGGAAATTATGCGGGATATGTTTTACGGATTTGTTTATTCTGATTTCTTTGGACGGGACGATTCGGTGCGCCTTGCCGTGATAGCAAATGGGGTTAATTTTGCACTTGGGATGGAAGAAGATGAACAGAAAAGTTTTATCCGTGAGGCTACGGCGCTTAGTCAGGCGGAAACACTTTGCCGGAGTATGCTTGATACCAGGTTAAAGGAGGAAATTGAGTTTTTTAAATGTGTGAAGGCCGGAATCTGTAAGACCGCCGGACGGATGGGGATTACGACCAATGAGATAAATGCAAGAATTATGAAATTGTTGGAGCAGGC
>CANRVD010000112.1 GCA_947643145.1 uncultured bacterium
GGATGGAATGGTGTGTGGAGACAATGCACTGGCTGCTGGATGTCCATTTTGGGGAAGACGGCTGCCGTGTGGAGGACAGAAACATCCAGCGAAACCTGAATATGCTCAGAAAACTGGCAATTAACTTAATAAAAAGGCATAAGGAAATCTCTGGATCTAAACGTGCCATTTCAAAAATCATGTTTGACTGTCTGCTTGACCCATCTTTTATTTGTAATATAGTTGAAAATTGATTTCCGTGGAGAATACTATAATATATTGCATCCACTGTTACATTTATAGTACAATTAGAAGAAAAAGATACGATTTGAACCTGAAAGAACAGGGGTTATAAAAATGAGATTAGCAAAAAGTATTTTATTAAGTATTCTTAATGTTCCATTAGTAGTGGCATCTCTGGTAGGATAGCAGTGGTTTTGAAAAGGAATCACAAGAGAAAGAAGCAGCACTGTCAAATGTGTACATTGTTACCAATAGCAGCAAACAGCAGGGACAGTGGTGCTACAGGTCTGTATTTGGTCTGGAAACTGTCATTATGAGATGATATGATTTCTACCAGTACTAAAAATCATCTCCGGTATCCACTCGGCGGACACCCTTTCATCTTCTTAAACTGTCTTGAAAAATGCTCCAAATTCTCATAACCGCACATCCTTGCAATTTCCGTTACCGAATACTCTGTCTCACTCAGTAAATGAACTGCATGTTCAATTCTTCCATATATAATATCCTTTGTAATAGTTGTACCAAAAAATTCTTTATAAATATGCTGTAAATATGGCGTACTAATATTTAGCAGCTCGGCAATCTCCTTTACACCCTTTGGACAATATTCATAGTTTTGGATTTTTTTCCTCATTTCAAAAAGTTTCATCCGGTAATTTGTAAGCCTTGCCCCATTATCCTGCGAAAACTGATACATATCACTAAACTTATGAAACATCACATTTGCTTTCTGGTCCATAATAATTTCGTGCTGCTGGCCCACATCAAAATATTCCATAAACAAATCAGAAATCATCTCCGATATTCCCCTGCTGTCGTGCAAATGCATTGGTGTCTGAAAAGGAATTCCCAAATTCTCAAAATAATTATCATATGGTTCAATATCAAAATGAATCCAATCGTTAATATAATGCCCATTTAGTTTCCGATACCGCTGTGGCATTCCTTTTTGATATAAAAAATAAGTATTTTCTGGAAATACCTGATAGCCGTCACCCATCCAGACTTCTGTCGGCGTCCGAAAAAACAGAAAAAGATAATCTCCTGTACCTTCCCGGTTGATATCAATTCCTCCAATATTAACATACTGATAACCTATTTTAGCGATTCTAATCATATACACTCTCATTTCTGTACTGCTCTAACTATTGCTTCGGATTGCCATGTTTATCATCACTCTCACAACCCTAAATACACTCATTTATAGTAGTATAGCAAAGAAACAGAAAAAGTCAAATTATAAGCAAGTAATATCATAGACAAGTTTTTTATATTAAGCTAAGATGAAGTTAGATAAGAGGTTCTATCCGCCTTATAAATACGTGAATTGGCAGGCCTGCATATTCACTAACCGATTATTAAAATAACGAAATAAAATCCTGTTATTTTTTAGCATGCAAAAGAACCACACAAAAAGTCAAACTCTTTCATACAAAAATTATCAGAAAGGAATTGCTATGTATAAGAAAATCTATAAGAGAACCGGATGTAAAGTAATTGCTGTTGCTTTATCTGCAATCCTGGTTACTGCCACTTCTTCTTTTACCAGCCTAAATAGCGCATACGCTGCTTCTCCTAAATTAAGTGTCTCCAAGCTATCTGTTAATGTTGGTGCAAAGAAAAAAGTAACTGTAAAAAATACCGCAAATATTAAAAGCGTTAAATGGAGTATTAACAAAAAGGGGAAATCTATTGTAAAGCTTTCCAAAACCTCAAAAAAGCAGGCATACATCCAGGGTAAAAAAGCCGGAACTGCAACTGTAACTGCTGCTATCAAAACAAACAGCAAAACTTACAAAGCAAAAGTAAAGGTTACCGTTACAAAAAAGGCCACCCCAGTTGTTACCACCAAACCGACAGAATCACCAAAAATCTATGGTGAGGCAGGTACGGTCTCTGCTTACGATACTGCCAATACAAACTATACCTTAAATATTAATTCAGATAATAAGGTTCATGAAATCAGCGACATTTTATATGGCATCTTTATTGAAGATATCAACTTTGCTGCTGATGGCGGTTTATATGCAGAAATGGTCAAAAACCGTTCCTTTGAGTTTACAAAGCTGGCCGCACAAAATGAAAAGCATGGCTGGAGCGATGTTGGCAAAATAACCTCTACTGTCATAAAAGATGACAGTACCGGATGCCTGAATGCCAACAATCCAAACTATATGCTTTTAGAGAACGACTCAAGCGAACCAGCCGGTATCGCAAATGTTGGATTTTTGGATGGAATGTCCGTTACGAAAGATTCCAATTACAAATTTTCGGTCTGGGCAAGAGGTGTAGATGGTTATACCGGCCCTCTGCATATTGCTATTACAAACGGAACAGCCATAGTTGCCAGCGGTGATATCCAGACAATTACCTCTGAATGGAAAAAATATGAATTAACCCTGACTTCCAATACAACCGCCCACAGCAATATCAGGCTTCAGGTAACCATTGATTCCGGTAAAGCTGCAGTTGATATGGTTTCCCTTTTTCCAGAGGATACCTATAAAGGAAGAGCTAATGGATTACGGAAAGACCTTGCCGAAAAACTGGAAGCACTGGAGCCAGCCTTCCTTCGTTTTCCGGGAGGCTGCGTTGTAGAAGGCGCTTCCATTGATTTGGCTTACGACTGGAAAGATTCTATTGGCACTGGTCCTGACGGCGAGCCACTGGAATTTAATGGCACCTACGGTGATGTTGCTGCACGTAGACAGGGACAGAATATTTGGACCGACGAAGGGGCTACAAATGATGCCAATCCATCCTTTATGTCTTACGGGCTTGGCTTTTATGAATATTTTCAGCTCGCAGAGGATATCGGAGCTATCGGTGTACCAGTAATCAACTGTGGTTTATCCTGCATGATACAGTCTAATGGTTCCGGCCCTGCAATGAACACGGATGACTTTCGGCACTATATTCAGGATGCGCTTGACCTTGTTGAATTCTGCCGCGGCGACTCCTCCAGCAAATGGGGTGCTGTCCGTACCGCGCTTGGACACGCAGAACCATTCCAACTAAAATATATCGGAATCGGCAATGAACAGTGGGGAAGCAATTTCTTTAAACATTATGAAGCATTTGTGGATGCTTTTAATCAGGCAAAGCAGGAAAAACCAGAACTTTATGGTGATATTGAGCTTATGTTTTCCGCCGGGGTGGATGATGGCGACAGCGGCGACCACTACATGAATGCATATGAAGAAGCTGCCAAGTGGTTAAAAGAACACCCAGATAAGACAATTAACGATTTTACAGGCGCTATTGACCACCACTACTATAATGATCCAAGCTGGTTTCTAAACCACGCCGACTATTATGATGAAAAGAATTACAGCAGAGATGTCGAATCCATGACCAATACAAAATTCGGCGGCGGAATCAACGTATTTCTTGGTGAATATGCAGCAAGGTCCAATACACTGGAAGCTGCCCTGGCGGAAGCCGCATATATGACAGGATTGGAGCGCAATGGCGATATTGTAAAAATGGCGGCATACGCACCACTCTTTGGTAATCTCACAGGACTGCACTGGGCACCGGATTTAATCTGGTTTAACAACCACACAGTAACATCCTCTATTAACTACTATGTACAGCAGATTTTTGCCAAAAATGCAGGAACTACTCTGCTACAGTCAGAGTTTAACGGAGCTGAAATTGAAGAATCTCCATTTATGGGCAAAGTCGGAGTTGGTACCTGGAGTACCTCTGCAACATTTGATAATGTAAAAATCGTAGACAATGATACCGGAAAAGTGCTTGCACAGGATAACTTTTCAAATGATACATTCTCCAAAAACTGGGAGAAAGTGTCCGATGGGAACTGGTCTGTAAAGAACGGAAAACTGGTTCAATCCAGTACAAGTACCAATACAAATATGTATGCCACTACCGGAACAGCCGCTTATTTCGGTAATAGTAACTGGAAAAACTACACATACACCCTTGATGCTGTAAAAACAGGGGGAGACGAAGGCTTTTTGATTCCATTCGCTGTAGGTGATTCCAAAAATAATTATTTTTGGAATATCGGAGGCTGGAACAATACAGTTTCCTGCCTGCAGCAGGTGAAAAACGGTGTAAAGTCTGACCAGATATCTGGTACCGTCAAAAACTGCAAGTTGAATACAGGAGAAACATATAAAATAAAAGTAGTTGTAACGGATAAGAATGTAAAATGCTATCTGAATGATACCCTTTACGTTAACTACGATTTGCCGGATACGGCCAATGCAGAGAGTTATCAGGTCGTCAGCACGGATGAAAGCGGAGATATCATTATTAAAATGGTTAATGTAACCGGAAATCCAAAAACCTTCGCAATTACTATTGATGGTGCTGAAAAGATTGGTGATATGGCTGCTGTAGATGTTGTTGCAGGGGACAGCCTAAGAAATGATAATATATTGGAAAAGGAAGAGGATGTTACATTAAAATCTTCCACTATCTCCGGTATTACCCAGCAATTCAATTATACAGTGCCACAATATTCTGTAACCGTGTTAAGAGTAAAAACGAAATAAAATATTCCATTCTATACACAGAATATTAAACCGCTATAAAGGCTGATACACGATTGCAATAGACAAGGCATGAGGCTGGATACAAAATGTATCCAGCCTCATGCCTTATTATAACATTAGTACAACGTCCATTAAATAACTACCCTTCTTACTTGTCTAAATTTACGGTGTACTAGTACAACGAATATTAAGTAATTGGCAGTTTGACTGGCTTAATTTTCGTTGCACTAGAAATCAAAAAAGTTCTTACCAAAACTTTCTTTTGTCCGTTTATGATTCTTATGGAACCGGACACCCTTGCTTTTTTTCGTTTTCTGCCCTTTCGATGCTTTTTTTTCATACTGCCTGCTTACATTACGGCGTGTCGTCCGGTAGCCTGTGTCCACCCTTTTTTCTTTTTGTCTCCGTTTGGCATTGCGCCGTCCCCGTTTGCTCCGATAACCGCTTACCGAGCGTCTTCTCCTCCTGCGTCCCGGCTTTGGCAGTTCAATTCGCCGCAGCAGCTTTATCATAAAGAAAAGAAATACTACTGCTGCAATCACAAGAAGGCTTACCCAGACCACCTTTATCTGAAAAATCCCAACCACTGTACTCTTTACCTTTCTCCAAATATTTGCTTTCTTCCTATCCTTTTGTGCAGAATCTCTCAACTGCTGAATTTCAGTTTCCACAATCTCTCTGGAAACCGAATCCAGATGACTGTCCGCATCACTCTCTGTTTTACGATATAAAATATCGGTTGAACCCACTGTTTTTCCACCATACGTATATGTTACATGACCAATGACATTATCGCCCTGCTTTAACTCAATATCCTTATCATAGGTTACTTTCTGTTTTGCCTCAGACAAGTCAACTCCTTTTGGCAGGACAACCGAAGACTCACTGGAAAGATGTACAGGTGATGCCTCTGCATCAAAATAACTGTCATAGTTATTAAACAATTCGGCATTAATATTATTACTCGCTTCATCCACCGCATATTTCTGATACTTTTCAAACCCAAAGTTCAATAAAGAAGTAGTATCTGTATATTCATTTGGCTCTCCCTGCTTCGGACCTGTTGCTTTCATAATAACGCTGACTAACTCCATACCATCTTTTTCCGCATATGTCACAAGCGTATATCCTGCTGCATTGGTAAACCCCGTCTTTCCACCAATACAGTATTTATACTCATATTTGGGCCAGTCATAGCCATTAATCATCTGATGGTGGTTGTCCCATAGACGCACCATCTTATGTTTGTTTGTTTTTTGCATCTCATATCTTCTTGTTGCCGTTACTTTACGATATGTTGCATTCTTCATAGCTTCTCTGGCTATCACAGCCATATCATAAGCTGTCGTGTAGTGCTTCGGGTCCGGCAAACCATTCGGATTATTAAAATGCGTTCCGTTTAATCCTAGTTCCTTCACACGCTGGTTCATCAAATTAACAAATCCTTTAATAGAACCGGAAATGTGCTCCCCCACGCCAAGACAGACCTCATTGGCAGACTGCAGCATAATCGCATACAGGCACTGTTCAATGGTAAGCTTTTCTCCCGGTTCCGTAAAAATAGTAGAGCTTCCCGGCTCAATTCCATAAGCCGCCGTCTGGGAAAAAGTCACAACCTCACTATTTGCACAATTTTCTGCTGTAAGCATCGCCGTCAATATTTTAGTAATACTCGCCGGATAATGCTGCTTGTGTGGATTCTTTTGGTAAAGAACCAGTCCGGTAGAAAGCTCCATCACAACTGCCGAATCACAGGATAGCTTTTTTCTGTTTGGTCCCTCTGGCCAGACTACTTTCTCATCCGCCTTTGTGTTCTTTATCAATGAAAGATTCCCTGTACCCCCAAACGCTTTGGCAGCGTTGTTCCCCGTAAACCCGGTAAGTAAAACAATACTTGCCAGGAGTACTGTAAAAATTCTATATCTCTTCATTCTCTCCCTCATTTCGAAATCATTATTTCTGTGAAGCAACGAGCCAGGCACGCAATTGCCCAGTCTTCTCATCATTGTATCATATTTTTTATCATTACACTAGTACAACGAAAATTAAGTTTTGGATAGTTTGACGCAGAATATTTTTCT
>CANRVD010000113.1 GCA_947643145.1 uncultured bacterium
TTACAGTAAAAGTGGTGTTTGTTCACAATTTATTCACTCATGCGTTTGTCCTGCAATTTACCGGAAACTTGCTGATATTCATGTTACTGTTCCCAGCGTCACTTTACCTCTGCGTGAATAAATGGCAAAATATAGTAGGTACTTGTAACATAGCCACCAAGCAAATTATAAAGGGAGAAAATATCATGAAAGCAAAAAAAGTCCTGACTGCGAATCTAAAGTCTGGTATGGTTTCCTCAGAATCAGCGTATACATATTCCAATCATCTTGTCATTCAGAGCAATACTACACTTACACCGGATGTCATTGATAAATTAAAATATTACGCAATTAAGGCAATTAAAATTTACGTAACCGAAGACGGAGCTCCTGACAGTCCCGGCTTTCTATCCAACGAACCGGAGCCGATATTCGTTCCCCCTGCCCCTGATTTGGATTCTCCTACTTATTTTGAAAAAATTCAGGAAACCGAAGAATTTATTGAATTTAAGAAGTGCTTTACAGAATCTGTAGAAAATTTCAAAAAGGAATTAAATGATTTCGTTATTAAAAACGATTTAAATATTGTTGAAAATATGCTGCAGGAAGTCAATCACATTTTGTCAAAGACGAGAAATCCTCTGCATCTTTTAGATATGATGCAATGTCTTCGCAGTTACGATGATATGACTTATATGCATTCTATGAATGTTGCTTTAAAAGGATATTTATGAACCAAGCTTGCTTTACCTCTTTATGAAAAGAACATGTGAAGCCTACATTAATACAGAAGTAATCCTCACAAATAATGAACGGGGTAGGAGCGTTTTGCTGAACCAAAATCATTTATCACGCCCTTTGGTGCTTACTGATAAAGCAACCTATGACCTGTCACGTGATTTCAACATTGATATTGCAGCATTGATTTAATCCGATTTGTCAAAGGAGCTTTTGAACGGAAGCTCCTTTCTTTAGTTCCGTACGAACCAAAACAGGTTTGAAAGAAATATTCTTTTTCTCAATTAGGGAAATCAGCCGTTCGGCTGCCCGTTTCCCAATCACCTCACTGTCCTGAAAAACCGTAGTTAACCTTGGGCAAAGCTGTTTTGCCAAAAATATATCATCAAATCCTGCCACTGAAATATCTTTTGGAATTTGCAGTCCCATACTTCGAATCTGATTGATTCCTCCCACTGCAGAGTAATCATCTGCATATAGAATACAAGTCGGTGGTTCTGGAAGTTCCAACAGCAGTCTGGTATACCGGGCTGCTTCTTCCAGATTCCGATAACTGGAAGAAATCTGGTACTCCTCTGGAAACTCTAACTCATTCTCCTTTAGAACCTCTTGAAAACTTTCCAGCCTCTGACTGGTTACGGCAGATTTGTCACCGGATATATAAGCAATTCTCTTATGCCCCATTGATATAACATATTCCATTAATTTGCGCATCCCTGTAATATTATCCGACATAATACAGATACGGTTTTTAAACTGGTAATCTATCGTTACAACCGGAATATCACTTTCCAAAAGTTCAATCACCTCTGGATTTTCAAAAGAAATGCAGGCAATCATAACGCCATCTAACCCACGGTAACGGCAATGCTCTAAGAAAGTTTTTCCTTTTCTATTTTTCCTATTGCTATTAATAAATGTAATATCATAGCCTTTACTTTCTGCCATCACTTTAAAACTATTTAAAATATTAGCAAAATAGTCATGCGTCAGCCCGCTCATTGCCTCATCTACAAAGAGTACACCAAGATTAAAGCTTTTATTCATTCGAATTGCTCTCGCATAATATTGAGGAAAATATCCATTCTGCCTTGCAACTTCTTTAATCCTCTTTTTTGTCTCTTCCCCAATATCCTCTTTATCATTTAACGCCTTGCTTACCGTAGCTACCGATACTCCGCATAATTTTGCAATATCCTTGATTGATGACATTACGCTCTGCTCCTTTATACTAACTATTCGGAAAATAAATAAAAATTAAATATCCCCATCTTAAAAGCATACCAGTTAACAGAAACGCAATCTGAAGTACCTTGTCAAACCACTTTCTTTTTATGCGTTCTCTCCCTGTCTTCTTATCTGATTCAATTAAATCAATCTGGTTGGAAGACTTGCTGATTAAATAGAAATAGAATGCAATCACTACAAACCACAGAAAAAACAATCCTGCCCCAAGAAGCTGCTGTACACCATCTTCCCGCGCATGATACTCTCCTGACTGGTTTCTGATATTTGCTAATAGTTGAAATGCATAGAATAAATAATCCAATGAACAGTAGCCCAAAATAATACTAATCACCGAAAAAATAACCCGTTTCCACCATTTCAAAGGACCACTCCTCCTCAATCTAAAACCTGATAAATACTTTGCCAGAACAGCAAATACTTAATAATTTATTGTACCAGTTATTAGTATACTATTCCAGAATCCATTATGCAAGTGTCAGCGTGTCCGCAAATACTAACATTTCAAAAGGAGCAAGTACAGATATGTTCTTTTCTATGAGATTCCCCTCTTTTATAATCTTCCATTCAAACTCCTGCTTTTTTTCTGTATTATTAAATAAAAAGCACCATTTTCTTCCACATTTTTCACGAATACTTCTTTCTACTCCCAGCGGAAGCCCCTCCACATATGTCATTCCATGTACCTCTACTATTAATTTAACAAAAGAAATCATCCCTTTCCGCTCCAAAACAGTACCATTATAATATACTTTTCCTTTTCTATAGGAATTTACCGTAATTGCTGCCTCTCCCTGATAAAAATTCTCTCCATACCGCGCCAGCACCTTTGCACCTCTTGGCTCCAATATATCACACCATAACTTACAGAAATATTCCCGATTTGTATCTGTACAAGTCCATCCCTCACAAAGTACCTGCAATTTTTCCTGTCTTTTGCCAATCGGATTATATTCTTTGACGACTGCTCCTGTCATATCCGCAAATACCGTTGGTAATTCTGCCATAATACACCGATTATGTTCATCCTTCACACCTGAGCGGTTTGTAAGTACTAAACTTCCTCCACCTTCTGTAAAATCTTCAAGTTTTTTTATAATATCGTCACATGTAATATAAATTGTTGGTGCCACTACAATATCGTATTTCGATAAATCAGACCTCCAGTCTATCACATCCACTCCAATTCCAAGACTGGTAAATGCATCATGATATGCCTTTAGCTGTGTAAAATAATGCATCCCTTCTACCTGCGGCTGAATTTTAAATCCATATTCCTGCTCGGAAGAATATAAAATTGCGACACAATTTCTTATCACGGAACCTTCCAGTTCCTTCAACTCTCCTACGGTTTTGCACAAATCACAAAATTCCTGATATCTTCTTCCGGCTACATTGTCATGTCCGACCAAGCCATGCCAAAACATCTCTGCTCCCGTAATTGCAGTGCGCCACCGAAAATGCAGTACCCTATCTGCGCCATGCGCTATCGCCTGCAGTGAGTACCCCTTTAACATCCCAGGTTCAGGTGTTGGCTGCATTGGCATCCAGCTTCCCAGACTCCCACTTAACTGCTCCATTATCCAAAAGTTTTTTCTCTTGATTCCCCTCATTAAATCCAAATGAAAGGCATGGGAATATAATTCTTCCGTATCAACCGGAAGCACAGCAGCCGGATAATTATCATAGGAAACGAAATCCAGTTTTTCAAAGACATCGTAAAAATCCGGCATATTTTCACATAACCAGTTATTTGTAGTAATCAGTGCCTTCCCATCCAGCCGGCGAATCAATTTTCTTTGAAAGTCCACATAATCGACTGTGCTTTTTGATGCAAAACGATTAAAATCCAACATATAGGATGGATTCAACCAGGTCTGATGTTCGCCAAACGGTGGTTTTATCTGGGAAAACGAAGAATACTCCCCACTCCAGACCATATTTCCATATGCCGCATTCATTCTCTCAACAGTTCCATATTTTTGCTTCAAAAAGGTACGGAACCCCTCTTCACAAACCGGACAACAGCAGTAATTCGCTTCCAGTTCATTATCAATCTGATAGCCAGTTACCCATGAATTCTCTGTGTACCTTGAAACCATCTGTGTAATTATCTGTTTACATTTTTCCCGGAATACCGGGCTATTCAGACAGCGATGCCCCCGTATTCCTATCGGAATACGCCGTCCGCTTTTATCCACCTGAATGATTTCAGGATACTTTTCAAAAAGCCACAAAGGAGGAGTGTTGGTCGGAGTTCCGAGAAATACCTCTATCTCCCTTTCCTGAAAAATAGAAATAATTTCATCCAGCCAGTCAAAATCATACGCTCCCTCGTGAGGTTCCAGCCGGCTCCATGCAAACTCTCCCATGCGCACAATTGAAACTCCGGCATCCTTCATTCTGTCTGCATCCTGTCTCCACAAACTCTTGTCCCACTGCTCCGGATAATAATCCACCCCTATTTTCATACCGCCCCATTTCCTTTCCAATGATTCCTCTAAGACGCTGTATCAGCAAATATTACTATTCCATCTGATTTAACTGCTTTTTGATTTCTATAATCTGGTCACGTAACTGCGCCGCCAGTTCAAAATTCAAGTCTGCTGCGGCCATATTCATCTTCTTTTTCAGCTTATTCAGTACCATACCAATTTCTTTCGCATTCATGGATTCCAAATCTTTCTCTACATCAAAATCCGGTGCATCTATCTTCTTTGAAATATGCATAACTTCACGTACAGCTTTTTTAATTGTCTGTGGTGTGATACCATGTTCTTCATTGTATTTCATTTGGATGGAACGGCGGCGGTTTGTTTCATCAATCGCTTTCTGCATGGATTCCGTTATGGTATCCGCGTACATAATAACCTTTCCATCTGAATTACGCGCTGCTCGTCCGACAATCTGAACCAGCGAAATCTCTGAACGCAAAAATCCCTCCTTATCTGCATCCAGAATTGCCACCAAAGCAATTTCCGGAATATCCAGTCCCTCACGAAGCAGATTAATTCCAACTAACACATCAAATACATCCAAACGCATATCTCTGATAATCTCAGAGCGTTCAATGGTATCAATGTCAGAATGCAGATATTTAACACGAATCCCAACTTCTTTCATATAATCTGTCAAATCCTCTGCCATGCGTTTCGTCAATGTATTTACCATAACTTTATTTCCTGCATCTATCGTTTTGCGGATTTCCCCAATTAAATCATCAATCTGTCCATCTACCGGATGCACCTGAATCTTTGGGTCCAAAAGCCCGGTCGGGCGGATAATCTGCTCAATCCGGGCCAGTTCATGCTCTTTCTCATATACATTTGGAGTTGCCGAAACAAAAAGCATCTGATTAATAAAACTCTCAAACTCTCCGAAGTTTAGCGGACGGTTATCTAACGCTGACGGCAGGCGGAAACCATAATCTACCAAAGTTTCCTTCCTTGACCTGTCGCCAGCATACATCCCACGAATCTGCGGAATGGTAATATGTGATTCATCAATCATAATCAGATAATCATCTGGAAAATAATTCATCAATGTATTCGGCGTCTCTCCTGGCTGCAACCCTGCCAAATGTCTGGAGTAGTTTTCAATTCCAGAGCAAAAGCCCGTTTCGCGCATCATTTCAATATCAAAATTTGTACGTTCAGAAATCCTCTGCGCTTCCAGCAGCTTATCCTCTCCTTTAAAATACTGAATGCGTTCTTCTAACTCCTCCTCAATAGTATGGATAGCCCGTTCCATAGCCTCCGCTTCCACAACGTAGTGCGAAGCTGGAAAAACCACCATATGCTCAAGCTCTGACTTCACCTGCCCAGTCAGTACATCAATCTCTGCAATTCTATCTACCTCATCGCCAAAAAATTCCACCCGAATCGCCTTTTCTGACTCATTTACCGGAAAAATCTCCAACACATCCCCACGTGCCCGAAACGTACCACGCTTAAAATCCAAATCACTTCTTGTATACTGGATTTCAACCAGACGTTTAATCACTTCGTCCCTGTCTTTTACCATGCCCGGACGCAAATTAACCGTCATATGCTGGTAATCAATCGGACTTCCCAAACCATAAATGCAGGAAACACTTGCAACAATAATAACATCCCTGCGCTCTGTCAATGCCGCTGTTGCAGAATGGCGCAGTTTATCAATTTCATCATTTACAGAAGAATCCTTTTCAATATAGGTATCCGAAGATGGAACATATGCCTCCGGCTGATAATAATCGTAATAGGAGACAAAATACTCCACCGCATTCTCAGGGAACATCTCCTTGAATTCTCCGTATAGCTGCGCCGCAAGCGTCTTATTGTGGGCGATGACCAGCGTCGGTTTCTGCAATTCCTGAATGACATTCGCCATCGTAAATGTCTTGCCGGAACCCGTAACCCCTAGTAAAGTCTGGAATTGGTTGCCCTCCTTGAAGCCTTTGACCAGCTCGGCGATGGCCTGCGGCTGGTCGCCTGTGGGCTTGTAGGGGGCTTGTAATTTGAACTCTGGCATATGAAAACCTCCAATTTGTGACCGAAAAAAGTTTGCTTATTCGCCCGAAATTCGTGTAATTTGATTTTCGATTCGTGTAAAATGGGCTTGCAAAGCTGGCGAATAAGCGTTAAAATAGCAATTACACGAA
>CANRVD010000114.1 GCA_947643145.1 uncultured bacterium
AATTTTGAAATATTCGTATGTATATGAAAGAAAAAATGAGGGAGTTAGTATGGATGACTATAAGGTAAGAATTTACGAAGGTTTTTTCAGAACGTTAGTGAAAGAGATTGCAAAGGAGTTTACAGAAAAATATCCAGAAAATTCAGAAGATACGATCCAATCGGAAATAGAATACATTCAGGAAAGGTTAGAGGATGCAGGGCTTGCTTATTTATTTAAAGGTATTATAAATAAGGACACTTTCTATCAGTTGTGTTTTAATCGGACAGAAGAAGGCAAAGATGCATATAAAAGACGGCAGGAGTATTCTGATATAATTGATTTTGCTCCTATCCGTGAAAAACATGAAGGAAGTGATGACATTATATGGATTTTGCAGCGGACAGGTGCAAAGTACCGAAGGGGAGACGAACAGGTAAAAGATAGGAACAGTTATCGGCAGTTTGAGCAATTATTAAGCCAGATTGGTTTTACAGACAGGGAACAGGAGCTTTTTTATGATTCTGAAACAGCTTTTTGTTTTAATGCATTGACGGATAATGGGGACAGGCTATATAGTCAGAAGGAGCAAGATATTGTATCACATAATGGATGCGGGGCAATCGGTGAGAATGCTAGGGAAAAGTTTCTGTTTTTAAACGCATTGGAAAAAAGCAATATGCAAATCATGCATGAAAAATTACGAAATCTGATAAAGCTATGCTATAAAACAAAAGACAGTAAATCAATACAGAAAATGGATTTACAGACAGCCATAAAAGTGGCAGATTATTTATCAGATTTGGTTCCGGTTATAGACAAGAACTCAAATTTAAAAGGTGAAAAACAGTTACAGGATGATAAAATGGCTGTACGTTTTGCTGTCTTGAAATTTTTTATGAAGGAAGAGTCTCATATTGGAGAATCAGGAAATGAGCCTTTAAAGGAGATTCTTGTAAAATATTATGAAAATCAGTTTTTCTTAAAACGGCTT
Source organism: uncultured bacterium (assembly GCA_947643145.1). Taxonomy (GTDB): domain Bacteria; phylum Bacillota; class Clostridia; order Lachnospirales; family Lachnospiraceae; genus Butyribacter. The sequence goes on from CANRVD010000114.1 coordinate 974, forward strand.
TTGGATGAGGTATATGACAAAGACAATTTTAATGATGAACAGATTTTAGTTATAACAGAGGGGTATTTGGATTCTCTGGAAAAACATTTTAAATACTTTAAAGACAGAGTAATACAATATCACAAGGTGTGCAAGGAATTTCAGGACAGCTCTGATTCGATTCAAATTTACAGGGATATGTGGGAAGAAGTATGGAATAATAGCCTTGAGAACGAGTAAAATCTATTTGTCAAGGACTTTTTTGTAAAAATAGCCGCAGGTTTTGCAAAGAGAAATATGCATTGCCTGCGGCTTTTCTGTCTTCGCTTTTTTATACAGGCTCTTGTATAGTAGAATATAGAAAGGAGGGCAGGAAAAATGGCAGATGCCAACGGAAGGAGGAATTGATAAGGAAATAAGTATATAAAAAATACGGCACGGGATAGGACAGTACAGATTCAAGGAAAGAGGATGAATGTAGAAAAATAGATTAGTGTTGGAAAAAATTTGCAAGATATTATGAATGCTTTTAATAATGTGAAAAGAGGTAAATGTATTATGAAGCAACCATGGCATGGAAATAATAAAAACTATAGGGAACAGATTGATGATATGGTACTGCATTTTATAAATGGCTTTATGATAATGGATGAAAGGACAGCCGTGTCATCACCTGTCTTGTTTTATAAGGCAACTATCTATTCTGATGAGCATATTGGAGAAATAACGGATTCGGATATCATGATAGGGTACAATGAAAACCAGCAGGTATGGGTGACAGTCAGGAACAGCGACGGCAGCAGTTTCGAGTGGGATAACCGGGAGCGGGACAGGAAGGTAACCGTGTTGTTTTATGTGCTGATGTATGACAGAGAATACCTGTTATATTGCAGCAATATTGATTTCTTCTGTTATCTCACGATTCCGAAAGAAGATCCACGGGAAAATCATACAGGGAGAATTCCGAACATGCATCTGGATACTACTTATAAGGTATTGGATGAACTGCTTATAAAGACAAACCGAAATTATTTAAAATGCAGACCAGGGAGGGTTGAGGGTTAGAGATGGAACTAATGGCATTTTATAATTCCGGTCAGGAATTGCAGGAAGCTCAAGAAATAAGGCCAAAAACGCCATTGCAAAGTCAGCGGGTGTATCCGGGGGAGCTTTTTGGATATCCAAATACAGGAATGGAATTCTTCTCCGAAAGCCGCTCCGGGCAGACAGGCCCCCATCAAGAGAAGAAGGCTGCAGGATTGAAGGCAGGGAAAGAGAAGCCGCTAAAAGAGAAGGTAAAACGACAGCCGATTTCTATAATAGGTGATAAACTGCTGGAGGATTATACATTTATTCGAGATGAATTGCGAAATATGTATTATTTTGAGGATGGCATCTATAACAAGGCGGATGTATTTTCACTGGCTGAGTTTATCAAGGGAAACTTATCAGATGACTATATAAGGCTGATACCTGATCCTGGCTTTTACAATAAGCTGCTGACAGACTTAAAGTCAGACTGTAGAATACAAGTGGTAAACAGAAAAAAACTGGACAGAAGAATGAAGTATCTGGTTGCGTTTCAAAATGGTGTATATGACTGCAGGCAGGGAAGGCTCTTGGATTTTTCACCCGAATTCCTGCTATTCTCCCAACTGGAAGTGAATTATTGGGAATATGCACGAACGCCTGTGTTTGACAGTTTTTTAGATGACGTAAGTGGAGGAGACATTGCAATACAGGAGTTAATATGGGAGATGATTGCTTATATGCTTCTGCCTGCGAATGACGGAAAATGCTTTTTTGTGATGGGGACTGCTCCAAATAGCGGCAAAAGCCTGTTGGCAAAGGTCATTGAAGCCATGTTTCCAGATTCGGCAGTCAACCGCGCTCCAGTATCCTCCATATCCGGCAGGTTTGGGCTGGCGTCCATGGCAGATAAGCGTATCAATATCGCTCCAGAGTGTGTGGATGAAAGAATCGCCCCGGAGGTAGTCAACAATATAAAACTGCTTACAGGTGAAGAATCCGTTAACATAGAGCGAAAAGGTATTGATGCCGCAAGAGAATATGTAACCTGTAAGCTTCTGATTGCTACAAACTGTGCGACAGCTTTTGCAGTGAAGGATTCTGCTTTCTGGAACAGGATGCGTATTGTGCCGTTTCTGTATTCTGTTCCACAAAGGAATCAGAGGACGGATTTGTTTGAGGATTTAAAGTACGAATTGGACAGCATAGCATCCATAGCAGTTTCACAATATGCAGGACGTTTGATTGAATCAAATTACCAGTTCACAGTGCCGGATGCATCTGCAAAGCTGATGTGCCAGTGGAGGAACAGCAGCATTGACCATCTAAAGGAGTTTCTGGATTGTAAGTGTGAGGTGACTTATGATTTGTCCGATTTCATACCAGTGGGTAAACTGCATGAAGAATATTGTCTTTGGCTGAAACAGTCATACAGCTATGCGGAACCGCTTGCCATTCGTGATTTTGGACGCAAAATCAGGGAAAAGTTTACGAAGTGTGCAGAGCCACGCGAAAAGGAAAAGGTCGGAGATAAATATGCCCGTGTGCTTCATGGAATCTGCTGGCTGGAAGATTATGAAGCGGATTAATCCCATTTAAGGAAGAGTGGGAACGATATTAAACCATAAATGGGGGATGCATGAAGTGTGGGTGTAAATCAATATCAGGAGGTGCAGTGATGCAGGGATGCTTATATTACACGGCAAATGAAGTAATGGAAATGCTCGGCATATCAAGAGGCCATGCATACAAGATAGTGAAGCAGCTTAATGAGGAACTTGCCAGCAAAGGGTTTATCGTAATTGCGGGTCGGGTGCCTAAGAAGTATTTTGCAGAGCATTATTATGGAATGGCACAGATGAAGTAACTGGCACTGCCCTGTGGGAGATTTGCCCGCAGGGCATATTTTATTAAGGAAGGGATGTGGCAGGTTTGACAGTTACAAAGAATGAAGAGCGCGGGTACTGGGAAGTCTTTTTCTATTATAAGGATTATACCGGGAAGCGGAAACAGAAACACAAGCGGGGGTTTAGAACGAGAAAGGAAGCAGTCTCATGGGCGGAACAGTTTATCGTCCAGCAGTCGCATAATCTGGACATGACATTCCAGGCTTTTTGGGAATTGTACCGTAATGATATGTCCCAGAGGCTCCGGGAAAATACAGTCAGAAGCAAGGACTATATCGTAGAATTAAAGATTCTTCCTTATTTTGGACAGAAGAAAATAGCTGAAATTACAGCCGCAGATATAAGGCAGTGGCAGAACAGCATTATGAAACAGGGGTATGCTCCGACATATCTCAAAACCATCCACAATCAGCTCAGCGCAATTTTTAATTATGCCGTGCGCTATTATGATTTGCCTAGAAATCCTTGCACACAGGCTGGAAGCATGGGGAAAGGAAAAGCGGAAGAAATGAAATTCTGGACACAGGAAGAATTTGAAATCTTTATAGAATATGTAAAGGATAAGCCGGTTTCTTATTATGCGTTTCTTACAATGTACTGGACAGGCGTCCGGGTAGGGGAACTTCTGGCCCTTACCTTGTCAGATTTTAATGCGGAGGAAAAGACATTGTCCATTATGAAATCTTTTCAGAGAATCAATGGCAGGGATGTTATAACGGAGCCTAAGACAGCAAAAGGGAAACGTGTGATTACGCTTCCGGATTTTCTTGTTATGGAATTAGAGGAATATACCGGGAAATTGTATGGGATGATGGCAAATGACCGTCTGTTTATGGTGACGAAATCATATTTGGAAAAAGAAATGGTTCGCGGTGTTAAATTATCAGGCGTGAAAAAAATCAGGCTGCATGACCTCCGCCACAGCCATGCATCGCTGCTGATCTCCAAACTTGGAGCGCAGCCGAATTTAGTGGCAGACCGTCTGGGACATGAAAAGATACAGACTACGCTTTCTACATATTCCCATTTATACCCGAACCAGTCAAGGAACCTTGCAGAACAGCTAAACGGACTAATAGAAGAATCTGACAATGAGGAAGGAGAGGAAGATAATGCCGGGAAAGCATAAAGATAATGCCATAGCTTTTCGCCCGAGTGAGTGGGCAAGGGCAGTCATAGAACAGAGGGCCGCATTAAGCGGCATGTATAAGAAGGATTTTATTACAAGAAGCTGCGTGTATTCGAATATTGTCGTGATTGGCAAAAGGGAGAATATACAGCGAATTGTAGATGCTTTACAGGAAATGCAGATGGTTATGAAAGAAATTGCCGGACAGATCCAGTCCGGCGATTTTTCGTTGCAGGATGAAAGTTACCAGGAGTTAAAAAGGGATTATCTGGCGCTGGCAGTAACGGTTGTCGATATAGTAAATGGAGCCGCTTATCTGTTTGAAAAGGAAACTCCCAAAAATCGGGGGGGGACTGGAAAGCCGAATTGGAATTAGAGCAGTACCGCCATGTACTTGGTCTGGGCAGGGAAAGAAAAGATAAGATTGAAAACGAAGGGAATCCGTGATATGATATTTAATGAAAAGGCAGGTGGTTTGATGGGAACGGAGAAGCAGGTTGATTTTAAGCGTGAAGAAACACTGAAAGCAATCGAACAGTTATGTCTGCTGGATGATAATCTGATGGTATTGGCGTTTGACAGAAATATTGAAGCTACGGAGCTGCTGTTGAATGTTATCCTCCAGCGCAATGATTTGAAGGTGTTGGAGGTTGTGGCCCAGAGGGAATATAAGAATCCAGTGTCTGGCGGGCGTTCCATTACCATAGACATCTATGCGGTGGATGGGGATGGGAAAGTTTATGACATTGAGGTTCAGCGTGCATCATCAGGTGCGGATGTTCACAGGGCAAGATTCCATTCCAGTATGATTGATACAAAAATGCTGAAAGCGGGACAGGAGTTTAAGGAAATCCATGATTCCTACGTAATATTTATCACTGCTAAGGATGTCATAGGTGCAGGGCTTTCCTTATATCATGCTGACAGGGTAATACAGGAGACAGGTGCATACTTCGGTGATGGTTCCCATATTATATATGTGAATGGCAGCTATAAGAATGACAGCGACCCGGTAGGAAAGCTGGCGCATGACTTTAGATGTATGAGTTCTGCTGATATGTTTTATCCGGAACTGGCAAAACAGGTGAAGTATTTCAAGGAGACGGAAGGAGGCCGGGAGATTATGTGTCAGGTGTTTGAAGATTTAGCGGAAAAGAGAGCTAATGAAAGGGCAGAGGAAGTAAGGGAAGAAACAAGAATAGAGACTTTGTTTAGTTCTATTAAGAACCTTATGAAATCCATGAAGTGGACAGCCGAACAGGCAATGACCGCTATGAATGTATCAGAGAGTGATCAGGTGCTTTTGAAATCAAAATTTTAGATCGGGGTAACGTAAAAACCATCGAAAATCTCTGGTAATACTGATGCCGCATGGTAATACTTTGGTAACAAAAAGCCGGAGAACCAGAAAAATGGCTTTATATTTCAGCGGATTTAGCGAATAGAAAGACTAAAAAACATGGCTTGGGAGTCTGAATGACAGCCATGTGAGATGAGTTCGAATAAGCAAAAATGCTTAGTAAACCCAGTGTTTATGCGGGTTTGCGGACTTTGGAAAGGTC
>CANRVD010000115.1 GCA_947643145.1 uncultured bacterium
TACATACTCCCGGTCCTAAAACTACATCTACGCCATACTGCAGAGCCTCTTCTCCGATTGCCTCTCCCATCTGATACAAAAGTTCCGGATTCCATGAAGCAGCGCTGGCTGATGCTGTGGGGAAACAGGTTGCCCTTTCGCTCTGATTGATTCCCAAATGGTCGGATTCTCCTTTCTGTGTCCTGAGACCATGAGGTCCGTCTGACATAAAAAAAGAAGGAATCCCATACCGCTCCATTTTCTCTGATTCCCAGAAACTGGCTCCTGAACACAATTTAATTTTATCTTCCAGTGACATCTTTGTAATCACTTCCCGTATTTTTCTTTCTATTTCACTCATTTTTATATCCATTCCTTTCGCTCCGCTCAAGGCACAAAACGCCATGAAAAGGGTTTTCGTGCCAAGCATTTTGTGTTATAGTTAATCTAATAATTAGGCATCCCGGTATCAATGGCTGATGCACCCACCCGTTAAGTATTGATATGCAGGTGGCCTCTTTTCAAAGGTGGGAATACCGTAGAATAGGTTCACTATGTGAGCCTGTTTTTTGTATCTTATTGCCAATTTTGGCTTAATTTACTATTTTTCAACCTTAACACCACGTCCTTTCCTTAATTTTCTGTGCTAATCAGCATAGATGTAACCATCAACCACAAAATATCACCCAAATCCTAACACCAATCCTATTTTAATTTCTCTATCACTTACTTCTACCTTTTACGTTTCTCCACTTCTTCTCTAATATTTGGCATGATTCAGCACACCTTCTGATGTTGAAGGTTTGAATCACTAAAATACTATCTTAATGTTACCTCAAAAATTTCCAGATTTTTTGAGGTTTCAAATAGTAATTTCAATTCGTATTCTCCTGCTGGTATTTCAATTTTTTCAACTACAGTATTCATTTTTTCTTCGTTATTCGGAATACAAAGGCACTTTGTCACCGTTTTTCGTTCCGGAACAGAAGTATTTTCCAATAATACTGCCAAAATAGTTCCGCTTCCAGTATATACTAACTCTATTTCCGACCAAGGAATATCACTTCCCACATATCGGAATACGGCTTCATCTCCATCGGAAATTTTTGTCAGCTTCTCCTCATAACCTGCCTCTTTTTCCTGTTGATCTGCCTCTCCGATATATACTGTACCTTTTACCCCGCAAGCCTGATAGCCCATTATCCTCTCCCCATGACCGAAAGGCTTTCCTATTCCCTGAGAAGTCATTTTTACCTCCTCTATCCTTCCATCTGAGCGAATTTCAATAGGTTCTATACACAGCCGTCTATATTGCTGTGTCCCCCTACTACAACGATGATAGAACACATACCACTGCCCATTCATCTTTTCAATTGAACCATGATTATTCCAACTTGCCGGATCACATTCCTCATTATCAATAATAATCCCTTGATATATAAATGGACCTAAAGGAGATTTACTGGTAGCATACCCAAGGGACGTCGGCTTTCCTCGTTCTATATCCGCAAATATGTAATAATAGGTGTCTCCAATTTTCCTCACTGACGAACCTTCATGAAAAAAATGCGATTCCTCAGTCACTAGATTATCAATTACACGTTCCTGTGGAAAGGAAACCATATCCGAATTCAGTTTTACTCCATGCGAAAAAATTTGTCCCCAATAATAGTATGCCTGCCCGTCATCATCTACAAAAACAGCTGGATCAATGCCGCCACAGGGCAATTGGACAGGATTTAAAAAGGGTCCTTCCGGGCAATCTGCCACAGCCACCCCTTCTCGATTATCTGACAAACAAAAGTACAAATAGTACTTTCCGTTCTTATAAATGCAATCCGGCGCAAACAACATAATCGGCGCTTCTACCTCTGCCTTTTCCTCCTGTTTACCCACTTTATCTCCATCTTTATCCCAATCAGCCATAATACGTGCAATCATCTTCTGAAGAAACGGTGTCGGATGATACCAGTCAATCCCTTCATATCGGGGCGAAACGTCCGAGCAAAGCCAAGAAATATCTTGTATGCTAAATGATATGTCATGAATTTTCCAATTCTCCATGTCTTCTGTAGATATCACATGATACTTTTCGCTGCAAAAAACATCTTGTTTACTATCGTAACTTCCATAGATATACAGTTTCCCATCCGGCATCACATGCGCTTCACTGTCTGGTATATGGATATCTAATGGCAAAATTGGATTTCTTAAATTATTAAATTTTCTCATTTCTGTCATCAACTTCCTTTCATTCTGTACAAACTTTCCTTTTGAAACTTTATGGCAGCTACACAGGTAACTGCCATAAGTCTTACTTTTCTGATTTATCCTGTGAACTATTTCTGCGCTTTACGCCTTTCCAGTTCTTCTTTAATCCCCGGCAATTTTGCCTCCAGGTCAAATTTCAAGGCACAGATAAACATTACAGCAAACAGCAGCAATGGAATATAAATGTTAAATGCGTAAATCGCCTGACGGGTTGCTGCCGTTGCAGTCTCCATCGTTGCATCATAATGAGCGATTGCCAGACACCAGCCAACTACCGCTGCCCCGAATCCATTTCCTACCTTTCCGCCGAATCCGTTGGCGCTCTGTGAGCAGGCCACCATCCTGTTGCCATACTTGTAAGCATTGTAATCAATCGCCATTGCTGTGGTTACGCCAAGCAGACACATCATCGGGATGTTTGCAAAAGAACTTACGCATCCAAGAATCGTGTTATACCAGAAGTCCGTCGGATTAATGATTCTCAGGACATTGGCAACCATGCCAAGGAAAAAGCTCACGCGCAAGGTCTTTACAACACCCAGCTTCTTGTTCATCGGCCCGACTAAAGCAAATCCCAAAATCGTCGGTATCATCCCTATTGCTCCAAGAATCGCCACCAGATTATCATCGCCATAAATCCATTTGCAGTAAAAGGTTCCCGAAGAGTTTGCCAGTCCGTATGTAACGTTGGACATCAGTCCCATAATCAGTGCAAGCACCCAGTACTTATTATAAAACAACTTTCCAATCGCTTCCAAAAGAGGCACTGCCTCTTCCATTTCCTCTGTTTCCGGCTCTACTTCCGGCATATCATCAGAAATGGCTGTTTCCTTACTCTTCTTATAACAGAGCAGCAGGCAGAGAAGTACCAGTAGTGCTACAACCGCCGCAAACTTTACCCATGCGCTCTGCGTCCCGCCCAGAGCATTGGTAACCGGAATAACCATCAGTACAATAGCCATCCCCGGAACATAACCTGCCAGTGCACGGTAAACTCCCATCTTTCCGCGCTCCTCTGAGCTGTTCGTCCTTACTACCATCAGGGAACCGTAAGGAATGGCAATTGCTGTATAAATAACAGAAGTCATCAGAAGATTCGTAATCAACATATAGGCAATCTGCAGGCCGGAATTCCCTTTCGGCACTGTAAACAGCATTAACATCATAATTGCCGCAGGTATCGACATCCTTAATATCCACGGGCGGTATCTTTCCTTTCCCGGTTTCGTATGGTCAATAATATTCCCCATAATGATATCTGTAAAAGCATCAATAATCTTAGTAATCATAAATACGGTAGCCACCATACCCGCTGCCAGCCCCGCCTTATCTGTGTAGAAATAAGTCAGCTGCCCTACCATACCGCTGATTGCATTCAATGCAAACATTCCCATGGAATCTGCAAAATAGTCGCTTCCTCTCATTACTTTCTGGGCGCCGAACCTGTCTTTGCCCAATGGTTTCTTTGCCATACCTTTACCCTCCTGTAAGATTAATGTATTGTTTTTTCTTAATACCAATGTAACACCCCTGAATCCTTATGTATTGTAATTACATGTTTTATTTTATAAATTTGTGTCCTTCTGCTGGCTATTGTTGATTCAAAGCATCCAATACTGTTTTAAATAATCCAACTCCTTCCGGCGGCATTACTGCCGTCAGTTCACTGACCGTCATGCCATAGGCAAATTCAATCATCGGTCCGTCCAGCATTCCCGGCATATATTCGTTAAACAGTTTCACAGCCAAGGGCTCCTGTACCAACGCACCAAGCGTAGTATCCATCGTAAACCTGTCCTGTTCAAGTCTCGTTTCCGTCTCATATTCATAGTGCCATGAACCGGAGCCCAGCCGCAAAACTCCCTCTTTTTCCGGAAGAAATACTTCTGCCATAGTATTAGCCGGAATCGTCACATCCACCTTGATTTTTCCGTCCTTACAGCTCCATGCACTTCGAATCACGCCGTAAACAGAATCATAGGAGGCATCCACGCTTGTAATTCCTTTAATGAATTCAGGTTTAATCAATATTTCTTTATATCCAGGTTTCGCCAGATTAATCCCTGCCAGCTTTTCATACATCCAGTCACCGATAGAACCGTATGCGTAATGATTTAAGCTGTTCATGCCGGATTCGTCAAAGCTTCCGTCCGGCATGATAGAATTCCAGCGTTCCCAGACAGTTGTCGCCCCCTTTTTCACCGCGTACAGCCATGACGGATAATCTTCTTTTAAGAAAATTGTTCCGGCCAGATCATGCATGCCATTCTCTGAAAGCACATGGCACAGATATGGCGTTCCCACAAAACCAGTGGACAGATGATTTTTATGGTTCGCTATATTGATTTCCAGTGACCTGGCAATCCTCTCCCGGTATTTCTCCTGTGCCAGATTGAAATGAAGTGCCAGTACACATCCTGTCTGTGTCTCGCTTACCATCCTGCCGGTTCTTGTGATATATTCTTCATCAAACAATTCCACGATTTTCCGGTGGAGCGCTTCGTACTTCTCCGCATCCTCCTCACAGCCAAGTATCTGTGCCGCCTTACCCACAATTTCTGCTGAGTAAGCATAATAAGCATTAGCTACAAGATATTTGTCCGTCGCCCCCGTCCGGTCTGCACTTTCTTCTTTATCCAACGCCAGCCAGTCTCCATACTGGAACCCGGTCTGCCACAACCCGTTCTCACTGCAGTGCGCCGTGATATAATCCACATACCCTTTCATGCTCTCATACTGTTCTTCCAGCACCCTCCTATCTCCGAATACCTGATAAACTGTCCACGGAATCACCGTCGCCGCATCACTCCACGCCGCAGCGGCTTCCTGCTCCGCCAGAATATTCGGCACCACGTGGGGCGGACCAAACTGAGCGCTCTGCTCACTCTTCAAGTCATGCAGCCATTTCCGGAAGAACGACGCCGTCTCCATATTGTAGGAAGCCGTCCTGCAGAAAACCTGTGCATCCCCGGTCCATCCCAGACGCTCGTCGCGCTGCGGACAGTCGGTAGGAATATCCAGAAAATTACTGCGCTGTCCCCACTTAATGTTTCTCTGCAACTGGTTTACCATCTCATTAGAGCAGGAGAAACTTCCGGTCTCCCGCATATCCGTATGTAACGTACAGGCTGTAAAATCCGCCGGATTTACCTCTTCCAGCCCTTCCACACAGATATAACGGAAGCCATGAAAGGTAAAGTGAGGCAGGAAGGTCTGCTCTGTCCCATCACAGATATAAGTATCCACCGACTTCGCCTGCCGCATTGTTTCCGGATAAAAGTTCCCGTCTTTATCCAGCGTCTCTGCATGGCGGATTACAATTTTCTGCCCCGGTTTGCCCTGTATTTTAACTTCTACGATACCTGCCATATTCTGTCCAAAATCAAGCACCTTCTCTCCCTTCGGTGTCAGGATTAATTCCTTTGCCGCCGTACGCTTCGTAATCCGCACCGGCTCGTTCTCCTGCGCAATGATATTTTCCTTAGGATAAGAAAAAGCCTCTACAGCAACCGGTTCCTCTCCTCTGAAAGTGCTGTCAATGGTCTCGCCCATGTAAATCTCACTATACCTGACCGGTCCAGTCTTCACCTGCCAGCTGGTATCCGTGGCAGCCACTTCTTTGGAACCGTCCTCATATTCCACATGAAGCTCAGCGAAAACCGCCACACGGTCTCCGTAATGATTTGGCGTACAGGTGAATCCGAAAATGCCTTTATACCACCCGTTTCCTACTGTAATTTCTATATTATTCTCATTCCCCTTTTTATCTTCTAAAAGAGCTGTAACATCATAAGCTTGATACTGCAATCTCTTTTTATAATTTGTCCAGCCCGGGGCAAAGAAAGTATCCCCTATCCGCTTTCCATTAATCCGTATCTCATACACCCCCAATGCAGTCGCATAAAAACGCGCTTTCTTCACTGGCTTTAACAAATTAACCTTTTTTGTAAATACCGGACATGCCGTCTCCTCCTGATGAAATGAGTGAGTAATCCATTCCGCCCTAAAAGCAGTCCCGGTAAGCAGGCCGGTCTCGAAGCTGCCGTCTGCCTCAGCCATTTCTCCATGGTTATCCCAGACAATGACACGATATTCATAGACGCTTTCCGCCTGCAATGGCAGACCGTTATACTCCACCAATACTGACTGCTCCGTTTTCTGAACGCCGGAATCCCAAATCATCTGTCCCTCCGATATCA
>CANRVD010000116.1 GCA_947643145.1 uncultured bacterium
GCATTTACACTCACTTTTTTTTGTTTGAAATTTCCTTTTTCTTTTCTGCCCAAGGATCAGGGAAGAGAATTTGCAGTAAACGGAGCCTTGTCTAAAGGAAAAATCCGTGGTGTAGGGCTGATTTTGACAACTGTGTTTATTATAACGACATTGTTATTCCTGCCGATTACAAAAGAGTACATAGTATATTGTATACTTTTATTTGCTATGATGCTTAGCGGTTATCTGGATGATGCTGCCAAAAATCCGTGGAGTGATTATAAAAAGGGAGCAATTGATTTGATTTTGGCACTCCTGACGATGTGGAACTTTGTAAATTATAACTCAACGACCATTCAGATAGGGGAATATATATGCAAGCTTCCTGTTGCAGTGTATTTTGTCTTGGGAGTTATTCTTTTATGGGTTTCTATCAATGTGACAAATTGTACAGATGGTGTGGACGGTCTGTGTGCAAGCCTTTGCTGTGTTACCTTGACGGCTTTTGCGGTATTGTTGCCGGAAAATTTGGGAACTTATGGAGCATCATGTCTTATTTTTGTATCTGTACTGATGGCATATCTTTGTTTTAATTCTAAGCCAAGCAGTATGTTAATGGGAGATGCAGGTTCTAGGGCACTTGGCTTTTATATTGCAGTGATTGCTATGAAATCAGGGCGTCCGTTTATCTTTCTTTTGCTCGCAGTTGTACTGATTGTAGATGGCGGAATTGGTCTGGTCAAGATTTTTCTGCTCCGTTTTTTCAAAATTGGCATTTTAAAAAATACCAGAACACCGCTGCATGACCATGCAAGAAAAGGAAAAGAGTGGTCTGATACACAGGTTGTATTCCGTTTTGCAATTATTCAGATTTTGTTTGTTATGATAGCGTATCTTTGGATGCAGTAGCATTACTACTGTAGGGGGTGGCGGTTATAGGAGTGGAAGCATGGAGTAATCGACTTTTACTTGGTAAGAATGCACAAAAATGCAACAGGAAAATTAAGAAAAAGTACCAAAAGTAAAATAATTACTAAAATATTCTGACGAAAAATAATTTTTTGAGCTATAATAATAGGTAATAGGATGCATTTTGTTAGCAGGAGTTACTGTGAATAGTAACTAGTGTACTGACACGAATATATTTAGCTAAACTTCCTTGCCTATTTTCCTGATAGCACTATTCCCCAAGCCTCAGCGTAGCCCGCTACGCCTGCGTTTGTGAAACAGCACTCTCAGAAAAATATTCTGCGGAATTCAGCTAAATATAAACGTGTCAGTACACTAGTACAAGCCAAAGGAGGTGGGATATGTTTCGAAAAGGAGAATATATTATCTACGGAAATAGTGGAGTATGCGAGGTAATAGACATTGGGACAATGAATATGTCAGGTGCTGCCAAGGAGAAGCTGTATTATACATTGCTTCCGATATATTCTAATAGCAGCAGGATTTATACCCCGGTAGATAATGATAAGATTGTAATGAGAGAAGTGCTGTCCAAGGAAGAAGCCCTGGCATTTATAGGACAGATTGACGAAATTGAGCCTCTTAGAGTCAGTGATGAGAAAAACAGGGAGGAAATTTACAGCCAGACGATGAGAACCTGCAGCCATGTTGAGTGGGCACGGGTGATGAAAGCGTTGTATCTTCGCCAGAAGTCCCGCTTGGAGGGAGGGAAAAGACTGGCGTCTGTGGATGAAAGATATTTGCGGATGGCAGAAGATAATTTATATGGTGAACTTGCGGTTGCATTAAATATTGAGAAAGAGGATGTAGAGCATTTCATTGTAGAACACATGGAAGAGAAAAGTAAAGTTATGGTATAAATGTACCTTTTGCCACCTTAATCGGGATAAGAAACTGTTCGCAACGTAGTGGTATGCCAATCAGAATTTGAAGGATTTCTTGCAGGGGAACGTGCTGACGTTCCCCTTTTTAACATATATAGTAATAATTAACAGAAAGAAACTTTTGGGGAATGGCAGAATGGAAAGGGAGGTTGCGATGTATCTGCGGCTGTCAAAGGCAGATAACAGGGAAGGGACACGGAGTGAGAGTATAAAAAACCAGCAGCTTCTTTTGGAACGCTATATAAAAGAGGATGCAGAGCTTTGTGGGTACAGTATAAAAACATTTGAGGATGATGGCTTTAGCGGACTGGAGGAAAAACGCCCAGCATTACAGGATATGCTTTCTCTTGTAAGGGAGAGGAAAATTTATGCGGTGCTGGTAAAGGATTTTTCAAGGCTTTCCAGAAATCATCTGTATCTGGCATCGCTTTGTGAGCAGGTATTTCCTGCCTGCCACACAGAACTGATTGCGTTAGGGGATCATTATGACAGCAGGAGAAAAGAGGAGCTTATGCCTGCCCTTCGCTTTAAAAGCCTTTTTAATGAGTATTACAGCAGGGATATTTCGAGAAAGGTAAAGACATCCCTGACGGCAAAGAAAGAAAAGGGTGAATATGCAGTAGCTAAGCCGCCGTTTGGGTATCGCAGTGTGGGAGAGAACTGGATCGTAGAGGAGGAGGAAGCTGATGTGGTACAGAGAATATTTGCACTGGCGGCACAGGGGTATACAAATAGCGGGATTGTCCACATTTTAAAGGAAGAAGCACCATCTTTTCCCATGTATCCAATGAAGGTATACCGGATTTTGCAAAACCCGGTGTACTGTGGAAAACATATCTGGCATAAGTATGAAAATTTGTATGGCAAATGCAAAAAGAGCGTGCTTTTGCCAAAGGAGTACTGGCGGGTGGAAAAGGGAAACCATCCTCCCATTATATCAGAGAAGATTTTCCAAAGTGTTCAGAAAAAAGTGGAAAAAAATAAAGAAGATAACTTGAAAAATGAAAGTAAAAAATTTATAATTTGAAATAAGGAAAAAAGTAAAATATTTTAGAAGGAGGAAAAGGTTATGTTAAAAAGAAAGTTTTTTGCCGGAGTCTTGGCAGCCAGTCTGGTTGTAACAGCGCTTCCGGCCAACCAGCAGCCTGGTGGGGTTGCCAGGGCAGCAGATGCCCCGGTGGAAATTGAACTGCCAAAAACGGTATGTTCTAACCCGATTGGCGGCTATGATGCAGACGGAAATTTGCTGTATGGAGGAGATCCGGCTATCTTGGTGGATGGCGATACGGTATACCTCTATACCGGTCATGATGTAGCAGTTGGTGAAGGGTATAGTATCACAGAATGGATGTGTTATTCCACAAAGGATTTGATGAACTGGAACTACGAAGGAGTCATTATGGGGGCTGACAAGCAGTCCATTACATGGGCCAATACCGGTACGGATGCATGGGCAGCACAGGTAGCAAAGTATAAGGATAAGTATTATCTGTATTTTTGTACATGGGATGCAACTTCTGCAGGAAAACAGTCAATTGGCGTGGCAGTATCAGACAGCCCGACAGGGCCTTTTAAGGATATTGGTGAACCGCTTGTAAAGGGAACCGTAACAGAGCCGGAAACAAGCGGCTGGAATGATATTGACCCTACCGTCTGGATTGAGACAGATGATGCAGGTGTGGAGCACCGCTATCTTGCATGGGGCAATGGTAAGTATTACGTTTGTGAGTTAAATGAAGATATGGTTTCCGTAAAGGATTTGAATGGTGACGGAAAGATTACCTGCGGAACTTCCAAGGAATCTGCAGATATCCTTGATAAAACGGCAGGCTTGTCAACATTTACGGAAGCGCCTTGGCTGTATCGCCGTCAGGATGAGAATGGTAAGTATTATGGAAAATATTATCTGTTCTATGCCTATGGCTGGAGAGAGCAGATGGCATATGCAACAACAGACAACCTGTTAGACGGAACATGGACATTCGGCAGTGTATTGATGCCGCCGGCGGCTACATCCAATACAAACCATATGGCGGTTTTTGATTTTAAGGGAAAGACGTATTTTGTATACCATAATGGTATGCTGCCGGCAGGAAGCGGTTTTCGCCGTATTGCCAACATTACAGAGCTGCATTTTGACAAGGATGGAAATGTCTTGGAAATACCGGAGACAACAGTCGGCATTGGCGGAACACCAAGTAAGATTTATGCAGGAGTTGGCGGAAGCCTGTCACATGCAAGTTTTGTTAATTCTTCTGCAGACGGAGATTATCCATATCTGAATATTAAGGCTGGTGTTGGTGCCAGCAAGGATGAAAAGGATGCTCAGTGGGTACTTTCAGCAGGAAAGGCAGACAAGGCAAAGGCATCCTATGTATCCATCCAGTCAGAAAATAAGCCAGGGCTTTATCTGACAGTAAATGATGATAAATCAGTAACATTGGCACAGGATGCGGATGCTGCAAAGATAGAAGAAACTGCAAAGAAACAGACATTCCGTACGGTACAGGGCCTTGCTGACGCAGAAGGTGTTTCTTTTGAAAGCGTATCCCAGCCGGGGCTTTATCTGACGGTAACGTTAGACACTCTGACAGTTACAGATGGCAGTGATAAGGATGCGGCTACTTTCTATGTGGACCATGACATGGCACAGGAAAAGAAGTTGTTGGAGCGTTTTAAGGCTGCACAGCTTGACGAGGTACAGGCTGGTGAAGCAGCAGAGTATGAAATGATTGTAGATGATACGGTAGATAACTGCCTTGTTGTTACCAGAGCAAAAGCAGACGCAGAGAAGACATTAAAGGTCAGCATAGGAGACACGGTACTTCTTGATACAAGCAATGCGCCGGCAAAGGGATTTAATGAAACCTTATCTTATGCAGAGCAGAAGGAGTATGAGCAGATTCAGATTCCTCTTTCCAAGGATGTGCTTGCAGCAAACAGCAAGGCAAGTTCAAAAGATGAGACAAAGAAGGCTGTAACAGTAAAGATTGAGGGTGATGTAAAAGGAACTCTTTATATCCGCAAAGCTTACAGCACAGAGAACAGTCTTACAAAGCTTACCGTAGACGGGAAAGAGCTGACTGCTTCCGGCAATGCCTATACGCTGACAGTTCCTCATACTACAAGCAGCATTAAACTTTCATGCGCTATGTCAGATGCTAATGGTTATCTGGAATTAAATGGTGCTGCAATGAAAGTAGATACGGAATATACGTTTGCTGTCAGTGGAAAAGAAACGATAGTAGAGATTACAGCAGTAGCAGAGGATTATGAGTCAAAGAATAATTATACTTTAAAGATAGAAAAAGATTATAGCGGTATGAAGATTGATGGTCTGGCTTATGCTTTTGGATTTGAGGATAAGACAGACGGCGCTGCGGCCAGGGTCAAAGTACAGGCTTCAAAGCCGGCGGAAAAGGCAGATGCAGAATATAAGTATACAGAGGGTGTTTATGGAAAGGCAATTGTACTGGATGGTACATATGGACTGAAGCTTTGCGATGCTAAGGAACTTGGCAAGAGCTACACGATTTCTTTCTGGATGAAGCCGGATGCAGTGAACGGTGCAGTTGACCCGACACTGGCAGCAGGAACATTTAGTCCAGAATACTGGATGAACTTGACATTTGATGCAAAAATCTGGTCAAGTAAGGCAGGCGGCCCTACTTATATTGCCAGCCCTGCAGCTAATGTATATCAGGCAAATAAATGGCAGCATGTTGTGGTAACAGTAGACGGAAATACGCCGGGAGCAACGGCTGGAACTGTAAGCGGAAAGCTCTATGTAGATGGAAAGCTGGTATCATCCGGTGAAGTAGTAGATGGCATTATGACAAATACCGGAGCCGAGGTATACTTTGGTGTAAATGGCTGGGATAATTATTTCAAGGGTGCACTTGATGACATTATGATGTTTGATAAGGCACTGACAGACGATGAAGTTGGAGCAATCGCAGATAAGAATATCGGCGTAGATAATGCCGGTGCACCTAAGTTTACAGTAGGTGAGGAAGAAAATCCTAATGGGAAACCGAATGAAGAGCCTGAAGTAAAGGCTGCAGTAAAGAAAGTGGTGATTACTAAGAAGGGTTCTTCTAAGGCAGTGAAGAAAATTACTCTGAAAAATGGAAAATCTGTAAAATTAGCTGCTAAAGTAACAGTAACCGGAAATGCATCCAAGAAGGTAAGCTGGAAGACTTCCAACAAGAAACGGGCAACGGTTTCTTCTAGCGGAGTTGTGAAGGCTAAGAAGAAGGGAAAAGTGAAAATTACGGCTGTTTCAAAAGCAAATAGTAAGAAAAAATGTACAATTACGATTACAATTAAATAATTAGAAAAGATACTAAAAAGGGTCTGTGCACCAGTTGATGAAAATTAGCTGGTGCACTTTTTTGATATTTCCTTGAAATCATTTTCCTGTTTAGGTAGTCTAATATATGTAAGGGGAAAAACAGGACCGGGGTTGGTGTAGCAGGGTTTACTATCTGTGGAAGGGGGGGCAA
>CANRVD010000117.1 GCA_947643145.1 uncultured bacterium
ACCAATTGGGCAATATTTCCCAATTTAATTTGTACCAAAACTTGACTTAATACCAGTCCCTATCATTTTCAGCTCATCAATCAATGCTGTCAGTTCTTTCAGATGCGGGTTATAAGCCTCTCCCCTGCCGGTTCCCTCCGGGAATGGATTTTCCTCACTGTACCGTCCGGTAAGCGCCCCCTGTTCCAGCACCATATAGGAATAGAATGTAATTCCATTCTCCTTACAATAATCAAGGATACCCGCACGCTCCGAAGAACGGTGTAACAGACTGTAATGGTTCTGCACCGCAGAAATTTTAAAGCCCTCTGCCGCAAGAATTTCATTCGCCCTTTTTATCTCCGCAAGGTTGTGGTTGGAAACACCGATTGTCTTAATCTGTCCGCTTTTTGCCAGCGGGATTAAATCAGGCGTCCACCTTTCCACATCCATTGGATTATGAATCCAGTACACATCAATCACATCTGCATGGAGCCTCTCCTTGCTCCCGTTTAACATTTCCTGCATGGCATCCGGTGAATCACCGGCAATCTGCGGCGTGAATTTTGTAGATAATATCACATCCTTACGGTCAACCTCTTTGACAAAATTTCCAAGTATCCGTTCGGAAGTCCCTTCTCCATATACAGCCGCCGTATCCCACAAGTTCAGTCCTTTTTCCATTGCCGCCTCAAAAACCGGTTTCAAATCTTCCTCAAATAAATGGTTTCCAAAAACCTGATCCCCACCTGCTGCCCCTGCACCCCAAGACCATGCACCAAGTGCAATGTTTGGCATTGTTTGATTTTTACTCATAGTTATATACCTCCTATTTGTTTTCTTTTATAAAATAACAGATAATCCAGACAGTCCAGTTTTCTCTGTACGTCATGCATCTGTGTTACCAGCTCATCACGGTAATCTTCCAATATGTTTAACTGTTCCCTGCCGCTGCCCTGCAGACTCATATAATGCTTAATAAAATCCTTTGTACAGCCTGCATCTTCTAAGTTTTTCTCTACTGAATATTTTGTCTGAACGATTTCCATTGCTGTTACCTTCTTTCTTATACCCTATGTTAATACAGAACCTATATAATATCAAATACATATATTAAATACCAAGCTATACCAAAAAAGTATTGCAGGATTTTATTTACGCAATATCTAATTATTTATGCATGCTTTCTGCAAATCAATATAAGTACGCAGCACTTATTATATTCTGATTACAAACGGCATAATCAACAGCAAAAGATACGAAGCCAGACGAAACCATTTCAACTGGCCGGGTATCTCGGCACACATCCGTTTTGAGAGTGAACCACTTACTACTACAAGCAGAAAAACCGGACTCACCATACTTGCCATACCGAACGTAATGCCTGCTACCGCCGCAAATGCTATCGGCTGCGTAAAAGCATATCCCATCATAAACAATAGCGGTGCACAAGGTGTACACCCATAAATAAATCCTGCCATAAACATAGGTATTACCCCGCTTTTTCCATCTACCCTCCCACATCCATGACAATGCCTGCATGACTCCTTTTTGCTGTTTTCCCGCACCCACCTGATAACAAGGAAAACCCCGACCATACTCATGGCAATCTGTGCCGCAAAACGAAAATTAAAAGAACCAATGTAACCATCTTTGTCAATGAACTGCCTTCCGAGTAAAGAAGCTGCCATGCATAAGATGGAAACGCTAAACAGTTTTCCTGCAAAAAACTGAAAAAAGACTGCAGCCCCTTTTTTGCCCCCTGTGAATGGGAAGCCACATATGCGGATAAAAACAAGCTGATAACCGGGCTGCAGCAGGTTCCACATCCAAGCCCGACGGAAAACGCTGTCGTCACTACAGATAAAAACATCCGGCCTTACCCCCTCTCACCCGCAATCAGTGCCGCACCAATCGCTCCATTATACTGCGGAAACTTTGCAATATAAACTTCCTTCATCAGTTCTTCTTCAAAAGCCCTGTGAATACCAACATTCAAAGCCCCGCCGCCAGTCATCAGGATGTCCCCGCCTTTCTCTGACTTTTTCATCATTTTGATAATCCGTTTTGCCATTGACAAATGCATACCTGCCAGTATGTCTTTTCTGTCAAATTTTCTTGCCACAAGGGAGATGACTTCTGACTGTGCAAACACCACACAGGTACTGTTAATATCGCAGGGTGACTTGCTCTCCAGTGAAAGCGGCCCTACCTGGTCAATAGTAGTTTCCAAAATCTGTGCAATGACCTCCATAAATTTTCCGGTACCGGCAGCACATTTATCATTCATCGTAAAATTTTTTACATTATAGTGGCTGTCAAGATAAATAATTTTGCTGTCCTGCCCGCCAATATCAATAATCATTCCCGGACGGTATTCTTTCGGTGCTGTCGCCCTTACGCCATAAGCATGTGCCGTAATTTCTGAAATATCATCATCTGCCACATCCAGTGCCTTCCTGCTGTAACCGGTTGCCATAATATAACGGATATGTTCCCTCCCTATTTCTGCTTTCTTGCAGAAACGGGCAAGAAGTTTCTCGGCAGCCCCGTTATTGTTAATCCCTGTGGAACAGACCGCCACATCTATAATTTTCCGGTTCTTCATCAATGCCGCCTTCAGATAAGTGGAACCCCCATCCAATCCTACATAATAAGCATCCATCCATTTACCTCCTGTAATCTTTTAACTTAATCAGCTCAATAAAAGCCTCAATCCGGATGCGTAACTGCTCCACATCCTCCTCATTATAATCACTTTCTACCCGGATAATGGGAATACCGTATTTTCCAAGCTCCTCCTCCAAAACCTGATATTCATAGTCATATACAAGACACCCGCGCAATACATGGTATATGACGCCCTGCACCTTATGCATCCGTATCATCTGGCGGATGCGGTATATGCTCTGGCTGTTATTTACAAAAACCGGACAGGTGATGGACGGATATAACGGCCTGCCAAAGCCCGCATCATCCCATCAAAACTGTTATCCCGTACTGACAGCGGATCAGATAACGCACGTTCCCCAAAGCAGGTTTCATCTGCCACAAGCATCCCTCCCATTTCTTCAATCAGAAGGCATAAAGCCTTATATCTTCCTCACCGGTTTCCGCCGACATTCCATACTGCAGCTCTTTTCCACCTTCCCCGTATGTAAACCAGATGGAGGTTTCTGCCTGCTCCGGCCTTTCCCTGTCTGACTTTACATAAGCATAATCCGACACTTCCATATGAAAATCATAAAATATAAAATCTTTTGCAAAAAATGCCGCCACTGTCAGCAGGGCGCAGACAGCATAAACAACCAGCCTGCCAATCCGCTCCTTTTTCATCCCATTCTCTCCTTCCGGTATTTTTTCTGCTCCAGAACTTCCGCAAAAGCCTCCATCCGTATACGGAGCTGCTCAATATCCTGCCTGTTATAATCCGTTTCCAGACGAAACACAGGAATACCATAATTTCCAAACAGTTCTTCCATACGCTCCAATTCAAAGTCATATGCAATCTGCCCTTTTATCACATGGCAGACAACACCATCTATCTGCTGCCTGCTGATACACGCTTTTGCCGCATGGTACAATGCCTCATTCTTTATCCCTGCACCAAAGCAGCCCTTTCCATATTCATTACCGGGCATAAAAAATCCCTGTTTCCCCTCCCGTCCGTATTCCTGTGCCACCAGATGGCAGACACCGCCATCAATATGCCCTGCAATTTCCATTCCCACATCCTGTAAAAGAAACGGAATCTTATAATTTGGAAAAGCAACCGGTGAGCCGGCCAGCAATACACTACTCTTTTTTGCAGTTTCCGGCTGTTTGCACGCAGCAAGCCACCGGTTAAGATTTTCCAGATGTTTCGCCCATTCTTCTATATTCTCCGTAAAATAATAACTGTCCAAAATAAACATGCGGGCAATGCCACTAATCACTCCCGGCTTTTTTTCGCATAAATTTATAAATATCCGTGCTTGTTTTTTTGCCTCTGCAACCAGACTTTTTGCCCTCTTTAGGGACTGTCTGGTCAAACGTCTGTGTATATGCTTTTCTAAAACGGCAGTACGCCGCTCTAACTGGCGTATCCATTCCCTCCCTGAATTTTCATTTTCCACCGCCAGCAGGCTGACAGTACATACCCTTTTTCCTGCCATATTTAACATATGTGCCTGTTTTCTGCTGCTGTCACTTACCAGTGGAATTACAATAAAAGCCTTATTCGTAAGGTCAAAAAATTCATTGGAAAGATACCCCAATGCTGATTTGCTGACAGAATCCGTATCCCTCGGCACATTGGAATCCGCCCACACCGCAGTGGCAAAACTTCCTCCCCGCAGCCAAAAAGGCCTCACTTTAAGTGCATAGAGAATTTCCTCCGGAAAATTTGTCCCGTAGATTATGACATCCGGCTGTTTTTCCCTAATCTTCTGCACAGGGAAAAAATGATATGCCTGCTGCAAAAAGTATCTGCTTTCTTTATGGCGGGGCATGCATTTTGCAATCCTTTCCATGCTGTCCTTTAATTCACTGTCATAAGCATGAAATTCTTTTCTCTCCGGTTCCATCACGGACAACTCCTTTCCCTTGCTCTGAGTTTACCAGCCCTGTTTTTCCGGTAAAAAGCCGGAGCATCTTTGAGATATAATAACCGGCAAGGACAAACAACACCATCACAGCCATATAATCTGCAAGGAACTGATAAACAGGTTCATTAAAATCAAGAAAGACAAACCGGGTTTTCAAAAACATATACTCCCAAAAATTTCTTACAATAAAAGCATATCCTCCATACACCGACAAAACAGCCGATATCATGCGGATGACCCACTTCTGCCATGCCGCCATCTTTTTTCCTGAAAACAGTTTTCCCGCTGCCATATGCCAGTGATTTCCCAGATGCAGCCCCATCAGGACAAATCCCCAGTATGAGAGGAATAAATGCACCTGTCTAGAAACAACAACGTGAAAGGAAAAGGAAAATACATATCTTGCCATCAAAATTCCACTTACCGGCAAAATAAACATAACCCCAAACAGCAAAACATCCAACACTGTGTTATAAATACGGAATGGTGTATATTTCCCTTTTGCTATGTTTTTCAGCCAGTTCCTGTTCAGAACATGGTGTAAAATAAAAAACAGAAACAAGGCGATGCCGCACCACTCATGAAATGCCTCCCCAATCAGGGAATAGGGCATCAATAGAAACAGAAGCACCATCATAACCATATCGACGGCTGTCTGTATTTTTCTTTTTCCTGTCATGCCGATTCCTCCCTACTTCTTTTCAATACCCAGGCCATTTACCCATGCTTTCACTTCATCAAACGTAACTTCATCGACTTTGGAATGTGTTGTTTCAAAACCATCTTCCACCACATCGGCATCCGGCTCTAACTCCTTCATTGCAGAAATGGCATCCGAAAAACCGGAGCCCCCGCTGGTTACAAATGGTATGATCGTTTTTCCTGACAAGTCATGTTCTTCCAGAAAACTGTACACAGCCATCGGCATATCATAATACCAGTTGGGGAACCCCAAAAATACCGTGCTGTATTCATCCAGATTCTCTACACGGGATGCCAGTTCCGGCCTGGCTTTTTCCCTGTTTTCCTTCTCCCCCTGTTTATCTGTCTCATCATAATCAGAAGGGTATTTTTCCTTTGTTTCAATCAAAAACAAATCTCCGCCTGCTGCTTTCTGCACCAGCGTCGCAACATACTGCGTATTTCCATAAAGCCGGTTATCTTTGACGAGCAAGCTTGCCGAAGTTACTGCATCCACGTCATCTGCAAAATCTGTATTCCCCACACGGGAGAAATACGCAATCAGAATTTTTCCGCTTTCCCCTTTTTCTGCTCCCGTATCTTCTTTGGGATTTTCCGTAACAGAAACATCTGCCTTATCCATATTCTCCGTTTCTGTTTTTTCTACCTCCGCAAAAGGTACGTCACCGGTTTTTTCTCCCTTGCCGCCGCAGGCAGATAACAAAACCATCATAAACATACAAACAAACGGCAAAACAATTTTTTTACTTTTCATAACAACACAACCTTTCCTGATTTTTTAACATCACTATTTGCATAACGCATGACGCCGATAGTTCCTAACTCATCTATAGTCTAACAACTACCCATTAAAATATCAAATACATATATCAAATGTCTATTCATACTTGAAAGGTATCACAAAGAATGGTATACTTAGGAACTATTAAAGAATGTTTTAACAAATCCTTATCCAAATATAAAACAGAAGCAAACATTGCATTATGCGCAAAAAAACATGCAAAAAGGAGCTTCCTGTATAATTCAAGTATAGGGAATTCCAAGAAAGAAGGTTGAG
>CANRVD010000118.1 GCA_947643145.1 uncultured bacterium
GATATACCTTTAAAGGGTGGTATACAGATAAGCAGTACACGAAAAAAGTAACTGCGATAAAAAAAGGGAGCATTGGTAAGAAGACATTCTATGCAAAGTGGAAGAAGAATTAGGCAGATACGCAGATAAGAAATAAGAGAGGGTGTTATGCGGAGCGAGCAGGAGGTAAACAGAGCAATTGAAAAATATGCAGACACGGTTCGCCGCCTCTGTATGATACAGTTAAAAAATTACCATGACGCAGAGGACATAGTTCAAATTGTTTTTTTGAAGTATGTCCAAAGTTCCGTTCCGTTTGAGAATGAGGAACACGAAAAGGCATGGTTTATTCGTGTTACACTCAATGCCTGTAAAGATTTCTTTAAGGATTTTTTCCGAAAAAATATTGTTTCCTTAGAGGAACTGAATAATCAGGCAGAAGAATTAACAGAAGATAACAGCGAGGTGTTAGAGGCAGTATTATCTTTGCCGGCAAAATATAAAAATGTAGTATACCTTTATTATTATGAAGGATATTCTGCTGTTGAGATTGCCCGTATTCTTAGGAAGAACAAAAATACCGTTTATACGCTTCTGACGCGTTCTAAAAAGCTGCTTAAAGAAAAGCTGGGGGGTGATACATATGAATACTAGGATGAAAGAAGCCCTTGACAAAGTACACGCAGAGGAGGCATTAAAAGAACATACAAAGGAATTTCTTGCAAAGAAAACAAATGGATATCGAAAGAAAAATTTTTTGCCATATAAAGGGCTGGTTGCCGCTGCAGCCTGTCTGCTATTCGTATTTTTGGGATGGAGAGGGTATCTTGCGTATTTTACACCGACTTTTGTGATTAGTGTGGATGTGAATCCATCTATTGAACTTGGCATTAATCGGTTTGAAAAGGTGGTTTCTGTTGAAACATATAATGCTGATGGCTATGCTGTTATGTCAGCAATTAATGTTAATTACCTAAATTATCAGGATGCTTTGGAGCGGATACTGGCAGACAAAAACATGGAGTCATATTTAACACAGAATCAGATGATTGCTGTCACTGTATCTGGAGAGGATGAAAATAAGAAGAATGAAATGCTTGCTAATGTAACTGCCTGCACAAGATCTTATGGAAATGTACATTGCTCTTCTTGTGGTTCGGAAGAGGTTGATGCGGCACATGACGCAGGTTTGTCATTAGGAAAATACAGAGCTTTTTTGGAACTTCAGGAACTGAATCCTGAAATTACAGTTGAGGATGTTCAGGGACTTACCATGCACCAGATACGGGATATGATAGATGCCTTATCAGATGGGGCGGATGGTACAATACAAGAGGAAAGTTTTGATGAAGAAAATGGTTTCTGTCATGGTTCGGGGCATGGAAGAAGGGGCCACGGACATCGAGGGATGGGAAGGTAATTTTCAGATAACAGTGGGGTGAGAGGCTGGTTTACATATACTGTAGGCTCTGTTTTTTTAGTGCCTTCTATTTTGGGGAGGGTTAACAGTTGCTATTATCACAATTTTGTGATAGTTATTGAGAGAGGAAGAAAATTGTAAAAGGGTATGTTATACTGATTTCAAAATGAAACCACGCAGCAAAGCGTCATAATAGAAATATGGAGGCTGGTTATGAAGAAAGTATTGGTTGTAGAGGACGATTGGGATTTGAATCAGGGGATATGCCATGCATTATCAAAGGAAGGATATGAAACAATCTCTGCCCATTCTTTAAAGGAGGCGGAGGAGTTTTATTCACAAAAAGGGGCAGATATGGTTTTACTGGATGTGAAGCTGCCAGACGGAGAAGGTTTTTCCTTCTGTAAGCGGGTTAAGGAAGGACGGAAGATTCCGGTTTTATTTCTGACAGCTAGAGATTTGGAAGAGGATGCACTGACAGGATATGAAGAATGAGCGGATGATTATATCACAAAGCCCTTTTCCATAAGAGTACTGTTAAAAAAGATGGATGTGATGTTCAGAAGGGAATCGGATGACAGAACTATGCTTTTTCAAGATGGCTATCTGATGGTGGATTTTGATAAGGCTAAGGTAGAGGTGTTAGGAGAGGAGTGTCTCCTTACCCCTACGGAATTCCGTTTGCTCCGTCAGATGATAGAACATAAAGGGCAATTGCTGACTTATTCTATCTTGCTGGAGCGCTTATGGGATAGTGATGGACAATTTGTAGACAAGCATACGCTTGCTGTAAATGTGAACCGACTACGGGGAAAAATAGAGGATGAACAGCACAAATATATTTCAAATGTATATGGGATGGGATATCAATGGTTGAGTTAACGGTATGGGCAGTGTGCTACTGTGGCGGCAATGGTTTTATTGTATAAGCTATATCACTTAAAAAAAGAGATGTATCAATTCAACATTCTTTGACTATGATTTTTCTGTTTCTTTAGGTATAAAAGCGAAAGTAAGGGCCTTTACAATTGTGAATGGTAAAAAAGTCTATGGTAAGTGGAGTAAAACGGTAACAAAGTAAATGCTGCTGCCATGCAGCTTTTGCGAAACAGTTGCAATTTTTTCTTTTTTTATATACAATAAAAATGTAGTTTCTGTGCTGGCATTTATGGGATATGTTTATGAGAGAAGAAGGAGGTGGAGAGGAATGCTTCGTATCTTTCTTTAGAATTAATGGAAAGTATCAGGCTCTATTTTGATGTGGAAACAGGCGAATACAAATATAACTGATGCGGTTTTGCCAAAGTAATTTTTGTATGTTTTCAGATCTAATTGTAAGAAGTAGTTCAACAAGGAGAAAAAGAATTCTTTATATAGAAATGGGGGAATCATATGAATTTAAAAAAAGCAAGTATGGTATTGCTGCTTATGGGAAGTCTTGCCATGGTAACGGGCTGTTCTACTGAGAAGGAAGAAAAGAAAGAGGTTAAGAAGGAAGAAGAAAAGGAGTATTATAAGGGAGAACTGACAGAGGAAGAGATGAATGACACCCATCTTACTTTAGAGTTAATGAAGAATGTTACGGTAGATGCGGATATCACCAGTTTAAAGGATTATGAAAATGGACTGAAGTCTTATTTTATTCAGAGGCCTGACGTGGAAAAAATTGTACCAGGCAAGAAGAAAATAGAAGGAAAGGGATATATTCCAAAGGATTATAACCAAGTTAAGAAAATCATAGCAGAAAATGTAGAAGGAACGTTTGACAAGAAAAAGGATGAATCTCTTTTTCACAAGAAAGCAAGACTTATTACCTCGGCGTTGCTCACGGATTCCATAAGTGGAAAAGTATTTGCTTATGATATAGTGCTTGACGAGAAAAACAGGCCTTATGAAAAAAGTATCAGTGTAGAACGGTATTATAAGGCGGAAAAGGATGAGGACTACTACAAATACTATGTTTCCGATGCCAGTATTGCATGGCAGATTCATGAAAGCGATGTTGATTCTGAGGAATCAGACCTCTCTTTTGGAAGCCGGGAGGAAATTGCGGAGAAGTTAAAGGAACAGGCTGGGGAAATTATCGGTAAAAAGCTGTCAGACACATATGACGGATATACGATAAGTGAAGAGATGTATGACATAGCTGCACAGGAGTGGTACACAGATGAGAATTATATAAAGTGTCCCGCGGATTTCTATGTATATAACTTTTATCATGATATTGATGGTTTTCCTTGGAAAACAGAAGCTGTGCATTTAGAGATAGTAGAGGGGGAAGAAAATGAAGTAGATTCAAAAGGGTCTGACGATTGGGAGCTTTCACTGAGCCCGGAAAGCCAGATGATTTCCTATGGGAAAGATGGAATTCGTGAACTTTCGCTTTCCTATGATGTTGAATGTTCTAAGATTTACAAAGAACAGAAAATTCTGCCGCTTGATGAAATGTTAATAAAAATAGGAGATTATTATCTGGCGAATGCTTCCAATACGCTGATGAAGAATCTTATTTCTGAAATAAAGGTTTGCTATCTTAGTTATTTTTCGGACAAGGAAGATGGGAAGATACGGAATGTTGCAATACCATGCTGGGAAGTGGTGATTGGACAGAAGCACTACGACGGTGTGGAATACAGCAGTATTTACTTTGATGCAGTAACAGGTGAATATATCACTGGTTATTTGCAGCATTAAGAAAGGGGAGTGTGAAACTTAATGACATTGGCCGGCGCATTCCCCTGACCAAATAGAAATTTAAGCAAGTAAAAACGTCGATATTTAACCGCTGGAGTAATAATATAAAGGGTCGGAGAAATTATTTAATTTTTCCGGCCTTTCATATTATATGAAAAGTCTTGGTCACTTTTGGGTAAACTGTTTGTTAAGTTCTCTGAGGGGTAGAAATTAAAAATAAAATGTGTTACCTTTCAAAAGAGGAATGGAAGGAGGAAATTTGTCATGAAAGAATATTATCCGTTAACAGCAGCACAGAAAATGCACCATAACTGGATTCAGAAATACAAGACACAGCAGGTTTCAGGAGTCAGTGTTGTGGCATCGTTAAAGTCACCGTTAGATTTTGGACTTTTAAAAAAATGTATTCAATTAGAACTGGAACGTTATGGATGTATGAGAATCCGTTTTACAAAGCCTGATGCGAAAGGTGAGGTAAAGCAGTATATTATGGAGAAAGCAGCCGGAGACATTCCAATTAAGGACTTATCTGGTATGAGTCTGTCTGAGGCGGATAATTTGATGCAGCAGTGGGCTTATCAGACTTTTGATGGGGATGACATTTCAATGTGTGATGTCACTATGGTAAAACTTCCAGAGGGATTTAACGGATTTTTTATTCATATGGACCACAGACTGATTGATTCCTGTGGTTTGGTAGTAATGATTAATGATTTGATGCAGCTTTATACGCATTATCGGTTTGGGTCCGGATATCCGGCGGATTTGGCAGATTTTGAAGAGGTATTGAAAAAGGATCTGAAAAGGGCAAATAACGAAAAACGTTTTGCCAAAGATAAGAAGTTTTGGGATGATCAGCTAGATGCGTTAGGAGAACCGCTTTATTCGGATATCCAGGGCCCCTCTGTTCTTGAGGAGGCAAGAAAGCGGCATGGCAATAAGAAACTGAGGGCAGCCGATATCGAGTTGAAGGATTTGTTTGTGGAGGTAAAGGATTATTATCTGGAGCCGGAGCCAACCAAAAATCTGATGGCTTTTTGCATGAATCATCAGCTTTCCATGACGAATCTTTTGCTACTGGGAATCAGGACTTATTTGTCAAAGGTAAATAATGGACAGGAAGATATTACAATCCAGAATTTTATTTCAAGACGTTCTACGCATGATGAGTGGACTTCAGGTGGAAGCAGAACCATTATGTTTCCTTGCAGGACAGTAATTCCGGCTGAAACAGAATTTATGGCGGCAGCTTATGAGATTCAGAATGTGCAGAATAGAATTTATATGCACAGTAATTATGACCCAGCGCTGATTGAAGAGGAAATGAGAAAGCGTTATAAGACACCGGAAAACACAACATATGAAAGTTGCTATCTCACATACCAGCCGCTGCCTGTTAAGATGGATAATCCACATCTTGTCAATATCCCGCAGCATTCAAAATGGTTTGCCAATGGTGCAGCTACTAAGAAGATGTATTTAACCGTATCCCATACGGAGTATGGCGGAATGAATTTCTCATACCATTATCAGACAGCTCATTTAAAGGAGCATGATATGGAACTTTTATATTATTATATGATGCGTATTCTTTTTAAGGGAATTGCAGAGCCGGATATGAGTATCGGAGAGATTATGGAAAGTGTATAAGAAATGAAGATTTCCTAAGGCACGAAAGAACCGCGCCAAAGAAAATCTAAATCATTTCTAAGAAGAATGCCAAGCTGGCATAATTGGAAGTATGGCAAGAAATCAAATTTTATGGAGGAAGAATGATGACACAGGAAATGCAGTTTAAGACAATTGTAGCGCAGTATTGTGAGGTAAAGCCGGAGGAAATGGCAAATGATATGAGATTTAGGGAAGATTTAGGGTTTAGTTCTCTTGATTTTATGTCTTTCTTAGGAGAGCTTGAGGATACCTTTGACATAGAGCTGGAAGAAGAAGATGCATTGCAGGTTCTTACTATCGGGCAGGCGCTTGAATTATTGGAAAGATTACAGTAGGAGGGCTA
>CANRVD010000119.1 GCA_947643145.1 uncultured bacterium
TTATCCCTTATGCCCTTATCCCTTACTACGGAGCTATGCCCGGTTTTGCCAAACTCACGCAAAAGAAAAACAGTCCGGTTTTACCCTGACTGTCTTATGATTCATTGCAATTCTTCTGTTTCCACTTCCATACAGTATCCCAGTTCCCCCACACACTGTATGGAAAGGGCAGGAATATTACTAAGCTTTTTTCGTATATTTCGTATGTGATATACAACAGCAGTTCTCTCACCACCGGTTGCATACCCATTCCAGACGCTTTGGTAAATCTGCTCATAGGTCAGCAACCGCCCTTTATTGACCGCAAGCAGATAGCAGATGTCAAATTCCTTTTTTGTCATGCTGATTTCGTGGGAATTGCTGTAAATTTTCCTGCGTTCCGGACGGATTTCCTGACCGGAGAGGGATAATATACTTCATCCTTTAATGTATATTTGCAGAAATCCGGATACTTTTGCAACATATTCATAATGTCAGCAAAAGCCGCACTTTCATGATCCGCAAATTCCATGATAAATAGTTTGCCTATATTTCCACCTCTTTCCTATCCGTCCGAGGATAGAACTCTGCCTTAGCTTTATCAATTCTTTGCCTTTATTTTTTTCGACATATATAATCTACTGGGAAGTCCCTGCTCTGCGGTGCCTTGCATCCTAAAAATATCTTAACATAATAAGCAATGGCTGCAAACAGATACAGCATTGCTGTATCATCAAAAATGACCTGCCACGCCGGCCTTTCATAATCCCAAAACATAAACATATTTTTTAATATAAGATACTCATAAACACGGTGTACATATAAAGCATAAATGCCATAAGCAGATACCAAAACGGAAATAAGTCGAAATAATATTTTCCGTTTTTTACCACCCAGCTTGACATGAAAGACCTTTCCTGCCATTCCGGTTATCATTACCCAGTTATAGCCTAAATGAGCCGATAACAGAATCAACCCCCAATAGGCCGTAATCATATGCAGCTGTCTGGCTGACGCTATCCCACTGTGGATGGAAAACATCGGAAAAACATACCCTGACATCATAATACCGCTCACCACAAGAACTATTATGTCAACAAACAGCAGCCCACTCAAAACCGTGCAGAATATCCGGCTGAAATTATATTTCCCTTTGAAAAGATTTTTCACCCATCCAAGATTCAATACATGATGAACGATAAAAAGCAATTTTCTTACCGTAATGATGCACCAAATTCCCGAAGCTCCCGTAATTTCGCAGGAGAACCGTTTTCCCCACCATGTGCCGTAAATATCCCCATATTCTCCAGTCCAAGATACCCAACAAAATCTCCCTGAAAGGAAAACATGGCACCGTCATACATATCTGCATCCCCAGAACTTAAAATCATGGCGACCTTTTTAAGATGTGGCGGCCTGTCTGGATAAGCCGCTGCGTAAAAGCGGTCAATCGTACATTTTAACTGTCCCGATAATCCATGATAATAGATAGGCGATGCCAGCACCAGCATATCTGCCTGTTTTAGCAGACCGTATACTTCCTGCATATCGTCCTTCTGGACGCATACCCCTTTCCCTTTGATATGGCAGTATTCACAAGCCATACATCCGCCAATCTGTTTCTGACAGACATCCACCACATCTACCTGATGCCCTGTAGACTCTGCCCCCTCTGCGAATGCATCAATCATTTTTTTCGTGTTGCCCTTTTGGTGCGGGCTGCCGTTCAATACAAGAATCCGCATACTGACCTCCATTCACGGGAACCCGTGTGCTCCCTTTTTCCATAATCATAATAAGCTGTTTTCATTGTTTTATTTCAAACCGGAAATCCATTTCTTTATATTTCCTGACGAAACTTCATCCACTTTGGAGTGTGTTACTTCAAATCCTTCCGGCACCACATCCGCCTCCGGCTGAATTTTCTGAATCTCAGATATGGCATCTGAAAAACCACTGCCACCGCTTGTCACAAGCAGAACTGCAATGGCGCAATAACCAGTTTTTTTCATGCGAAGCCTCCTGTCACTCTTATAGACTGTTCTTTAAAATTTCTGTGATTTCATCCTTATCCGGCACCTTATAACCGCCATTCATAATCAGTGTGCTGTCCGCAATTCCCGGGATCATATCCTCTGTTACCCCAAGTTCTTTCAGATTCATCGCAAGACCCAATTCCTCCATATAAGCCTCCATTTTCTCCAGACCTTCTGCTGCAATCTGTTCATCACTCTTTCCTTCCGGATTGACATCCCATACATTCGTGGCAAACCTCTTAAATTTTGCCAGTCCAAATGGGCAGATAAAGCGATAGTAGGCCATAGATACTGCCGCCAATGTCATTCCATGTGTTGCATCTGTGTGGGCCCCAACCGCCTGCCCAAGCATATGCACCATCCAATCTGTAGATTTCCCTTTCGCTACCAATGTATTTAATGCCCATGTTGCAATCCACATAATATTACTTCTTGCTTCGTAATCGGCAGGATTCTTTACCGCAATCCTGCTGGAATGAATCAAAGACCGCAATAAGCCTTCCATCAGATAATCAGACGTATTATCATCCTCTCCTGAAAAATATTGCTCCGTAATGTGGTTCATGATATCATAAATCCCTGCCGTCATCTGATACTGTGGCAGCGTATAGGTAAATACCGGATTTAAGATAGAAAATTTCGGATATACGTTTTCTTTAAACACATGGCCAATCTTTAGCTTTTGCTCATGGTTCGTTATGACTGCGCCGCCATTCATTTCAGAGCCAGTGCCAACCATTGTCAGTACACATCCCACCGGGATAATCTCATTATCCACATCTTTCATTTGAAGATAATATTTTTCCCATGGGTCTTCTGTGCAGTATGCGGATACAGAAACCGCTTTTGCATAATCACAGACCGAACCGCCTCCCACTGCGAGAATCAGGTCGGCTTTTCCCTCCCTTGCAATTTTACAGCCTTCATACAGCTTTTGTACCGTTGGATTTGGCATGACGCCGGAATCTTCCATAATATTCTTTCCATTTGCTTTCAAAATCTCTATGACCTTATCGTAGATACCATTCTTTTTAATGGAGCCTCCGCCATACACAAGCTGTACATTCTGTCCATACTTTGGCAGTTCTTCGTTCAGTCCTGCAAGGGAATCCTCGCCAAAATACAGTTTCGTGGGGTTACAATACATAAAATTTCCTAACACAGTTATTTCCTCCTTATATTTCCTTGAAACAAAACTTTAATTTGAAACACGATCCAGCATATCTACCATTAATATCTGTGCTTTGCTTTCTGCCATATCCAGACCATTCAGCACTGCAATTATGATAAAATTCAACTGGAATAATACCACCTTATTTTAGATTTTCCCCAAAGAACCTTTCCAGCTTATCAAAAGGAATTGCATCCTTTCCACCACCATCATACAGGTCGGTATGGACGGCATCCGGGATAATCAGCAGTTCCTTGTTGTCTGTATAAGGATTCTCCTTTACCATAGCGTTATTAGCATCACGGCTAAAATAGCAGGAATGTGCTTTCTCCCCATGCATAACCAATACCGCACTGCGTATCTCATTGCTATACCTAAGAATCGGCTGGTTCAAAAACGACATACAGCCTATCTTATTCCAGCCTCCGTTGGAATTTAAGGAACGCTTATGATAGCCCCGATCCGTTTTATAGTAATCATGATAATCTGCCACATAAAAAGGTGCATCTTCCGGCAATGGGTCTACCACGCCGCCTCCCAGCTCATAGCTGCCTTTTTTATAATCTGCCACTCTCTGGGCATTCAGTGCCTTGCGGGTTTCATAGCGGTCAGTGGCGTTGTCATTCTCATCAAAATACCCATTAGCATTGACGCGGCTCATGTCATACATCGTAGATGCCACCGTTGCCTTGATGCGGGTATCCAACGCCGCCTGAAAATCCTCCGTATTAATGTCCGGCGACGCCATATAGCGGGGTGTTCCACCGCTCTCCCCAGTAAACGACGGGTCAAAGGCTATCGTGAGGTATCCACGCTCTGCCATTTTCTATTACCATCCTTTCTTTTCATTTCCTGCTCTGTAAAGATTTTCCATCTTCCTTACCAAAAAATCGAGACAGTCCACCCTGCCCTGACTTTCATGCAGCTGCTCCATCAGGCTGCACCGGTGCTGCCGAAGAATTTTGACGGCGTCCTTGACCTGACCGTCAGTGTACAGCCTACAAATTTTTTGAATGGTTTCCTCCCCGCATCCCTCATGTTCTGTATCATATCATCCGTATAACCGCCTCCCTTCCTGCTGTAATTTTATTATAAACAGTTGACTTTCCTTCCGCTAATGGTTATCATTTATATCATGATATGAATTTCGGGAATATCACAGAAAAGAGGTACACTTATGGAGTTAAGGACAATGCGGTATTTTCTTGCTGTGGCGAGAGAGGAAAATATGACCCGTGCCGCCGAACTTTTGCATGTCACACAGCCTACGCTTTCAAAATCGTTGAAGTCACTGGAGGAGGAGCTGGGGAAGAAACTGTTTGTCCGGCATAGCTTTCATATTGAACTGACGGAAGAGGGCGTTCTGTTACGCAAGCGTGCAGAGGACCTTGTGTCAATGGCAGAC
Organism: uncultured bacterium; assembly: GCA_947643145.1. Classification (GTDB taxonomy): domain Bacteria; phylum Bacillota; class Clostridia; order Lachnospirales; family Lachnospiraceae; genus Butyribacter. The sequence goes on from CANRVD010000119.1 coordinate 4,592, forward strand.
AAAATCCAGACGGAATTTCTCTCCCTTGACGATATTTTAGGAGGTGAACTCTATTTTGGCCTGGCAGAGTCCTACCAAATCCGGTATCTTGCCGCTGAGATTCGATTATTCAAAAATTCCTATCCCGATTTACGGTATCATATCACCAGCGGGGACACAGAACAGGTTACAGAGAAGTTAGACAAAGGCGTGATTGATTTTGCCGTACTGGCAGAGGAACCAAATACGGATAAATACCATTACCTGACATTTCCCAAAACGGACCTATGGGGCGTTGTCATGCGTGAGGACTGCACGCTTGCCAGGAAGCACCAGATTTCTGTCGATGATTTGGCAGGACTTCCCTTATTCTGTTCCGAACAGGGATGGAACTGTGATATTCCCAAATGGTGCGGAAATAAAATAGACAGCCTGCATCTGGAAGGTTCATTCCGCCTGTCTTACAATGGTTCCTTATTTGTGAAAGAAGGACTGGGATATCTCCTGACCTTTGAACACCTGATTGATACCAGCCCGGACAGCGGCTTGGTATTCCGTCCGCTCACACCGAAACTTGAAACAGAATTGTATTTAATCTGGAAAAAATATCAGGTATTTACTCCCATTGCACAAAAACTGCTTGAGAGATTACGGGAACGGTTTCTTAAGTAAGTGTTCCTCAAATACACAAAGATATTTGGTACCAGACAATCCACCTTATCAATTAGAACAAGTCAATGAATTTCACTCCTGGTTTTATCATGGTCCTCCATACCTTTGGAAGGGATTTAAAATGGAATCCCCATATCCATTGTCTCATTTCGGAAGGCGGGTACAGCGATAACGGTTTCTGGCGCAATGTCAATTATTTCAACTACACTTATCTTCGCAACGCTTTCCGTACCGCCCTGCTTAATGAGATGGAGGCAGAGACCGGTCTTTCCTTTAAAAAGGTAAAAGCTCTCTGTTATAAGGAACAGCAGGAAGGTTTCTACGTGTATGCCAAACCAAACACAGAGAAGCTACACATAAAATATATGGATAATCCACCGGAAGGAATGACATCGGAGGACATTCGCCGCATGAGCGAGGATGACCTTCTCGATATGGATTATTTCTTAAATGAAGATGACCCGTTTAATGACGATTTTGGCGGAGAAGGCTTTTATATCTTCTAAATCCCATATCGTCTTATTGTTATGCACTGGCAGAAATTTATCTAACGTATGTTCGATGGATTTCTGCTTATTTTATACACGGCAAACATCGGAATTTCCTATAAAGTAAAAAAATTTTGTGCAAAAAGCATTGACTTCCACGTAACGTGATACTGTATACTTTTCTCATAGGAGCAGAATAGAAATAAGCCGGCAATCTCTGTCTTACTTCTTCACAAATTTAAGGAGCTGATAAGAATGCGAACCATAAGCCAAGTTGCAG
>CANRVD010000120.1 GCA_947643145.1 uncultured bacterium
AAAAGGAGCCAGTCAATCTAAGTCCGCTTTGCTCAAATCAACCAACTCCTTTTTTAACGTTAAGCGCCCAAAATCATCCGTTCCAGATGGCAGCCATACTTCTCATCAAAGTATGAACGCAGCCGTTTCCTGACATTCGGCTCGTTAACAAAATCAATCATCGTATGAAAATACCGGATTAAGAGATCGCCCATAACTTCCATAGTCATAAATGGCCTGACAGCCTCATCCAAAGCCCGAGAGCCTACATCAAACTTGGCTTCTTCTGTATGAGGAGCCAGCATTACCTCGCGCCGCACGTAATCTAGTGCACGTTTACTGTAATCGACATTATCATCTCCACCAAAGATATTCATTTCCTGCATAGTATTACTCCTTCCAAAATTTATTTGTTACTACAGTTCACTTGGCCAGATTTCTTCATTAAATATGTCAGACAATCTTTCTTGAACCACCTCATCCTCGATGTTGGCAATCATGATACTGCAACGTTTCCCCACAATCTCACAAAGTTCCTCCATGTGCAAATATGGCTCAACAATGTTCATCAGAATCTCCACTCCGACTCTGACTAACGTATCTTCTTTTTCCTGTGGGGTTAAAGCGTGGCAGTCAACCTTTGCCAATCTTTCTTGGATAACCTTGGGATTGAAACCCTTGCACTCTTCACCCGGCGCCGCAAGTTCTTCCCTAAGTGCCATTGCCTTGCTGTAAACATTATCCTCCATTCCTGTTACTCCTTTCAAACTGATTGATAGTTACTATTTAAAACTGTCAGCAATCGTGGAAAAATCCCCCTGCCACATGATTTTTGTAAAACTCGGGCAGATTCTTTTATGCAGTACTAACCACCTAAACATAATTCTCATTTTAGTGACCTCTGGTTATCAACATGAAAATTTCCAGTTTTTTAAGCGTATTTCAGATATTTGCATATAAAAAGAGCCAGCTTACTAAACATAAACTGACCCTTTAATGTGTAATAATGTTATCTCCTAACAATGTTGTGGTTTAATCAAAATGGTAAATCCATAACCTTTTTCATAGCTTCCTCGTCTGAGAATCCCAATTGTCTAAGAAGCTTGTACTCTCCCATTTTCCGCAAGCCTCCAACATATCTGCACAGAACCATCTCTTCTCGCCCTGAGACTTGGACAGGAACTAAACTCTCTTTTATAATCTGTAATTTCTTTAATGCCTCGTCATACACAACGCCGTCTAACTGGCATTGAACATACCCCCAAGTTTTACTCAAAATTCCAAATTGTTTTAACGCCTCTATATAGGCATCTGTCTTTTCTTCCTTTAATTTTTCAGAAACAGCATTATACACCACTGACCCAGCTATTGATTCTTCAACAAGCATTGTACGAGTTGGATAATCCTCCCTAAAATGATAACTAATCCCCAATCCCCAGTCTTTTTCTGCAGAGCGTACCAAGGTTCTGTAAATAAACTTTACTAAGACTTTTTTCCAAGCCTCCGGGGTATTATTTTCATCATAGACCTCAAAGGATTTATACAATAACAAAGCTTCCTCAGCATATGCATTCTTTAAATCGTTAAGTAATCGATAATTATCTCCTGTCATTACACGGTTATGCTTCTCGTTTATGAATTGGAAATCTGTGTAAGGTTTCAGCCCCTTTTTCATCACTTCATGTTTTGGGATTTTTCCAAGTAGCATCAAGGTATAACTTACCGCACTTTTTTCCTCTTTAATCACTTTTTCGAACGCGCGTTGCTCCTGTTTCACCTGCTCTTCAACGTCAAATGCTGCTTTGAACTTAGCAGTAAATCTCTCAAGAAAGAGTTCCTCTGCCAATGTTGGACATTTACTATTCATTGGTGGCAATGCTATGACATTCTGTGATATATTTGAAACATCCAAATCGGTGTCTATTATACATTTTTTTAAATCATCGAATGAATTCTCAAAAGCAACTATGTCTTTCTGGGTCGCCATATCTGCTTCTGCATAATCCTCATTTCTTGTTATAGTCTCTTCTGTCCTATATAAGAAAGAAACCTTAGAAGATGCAGTAAAAGGTTTAAGTTGTACAACAATTTTCTTTAATGTTGCTGCCTCCTGCAAATTTTCAGCCCTTAAAACAAAAACATACATATCTGCTTTCGAAACCTGAGCAACCTCAACATCACCAGACACTCCAGGAGTATCGATAATCTCTAGATACCTTAACCCTGTTTCTTTGAGTAACTTTTTTGCATATTCGCTTGGCCTTAAATATACTGTGATATAATTATAGCTCTTTTCTCTAACAGGATTATTTTTTTCTATTTTATTTATCAGTCTGACAACTTTTTCAATTTTTTCCAACATAGACTGCGAATCACTTTTCGCAAACTCAAATTCCTTGTTAGATATTTTCTTAATTTCCTCTTTTAACGCTAAAATCTCATCACTGTCATTTTTTGAATTAGACAATTGAGTAAAATTGGTGTGAAAAACAAAAGTATCTTCAAAATATTTGTCTTCATCAACAATTATATTCCGAACCTCGCATGCTGTTTTATCACCAGAATTAGAACAAAAATATTTTACATAGTCATTGCGTCTTTCTACAAATAAAGCGACCAAGAAAGACTTCCCTGTACGTGCCCTCCCCAAAATACAAAGCTTTCCACTTTTTTCATAGGAAAAAGGTAATACAATCACATTTTCGTTTTTATGTTCTCTTGCATATTTCGCAATTTCTGCCGTATTCCACACCCCAATATTTGCGTTAGATCCAACAGACCTCTTTGGAAACTTTTTATCAGTAGTTTCCCAATCAAGAATTGTATCTTGATCAACCCCAAAAGCTTCCGCTACTTCAGCGGCACTCAATGTCTTTCCCGATATTATCATATGAACTCCTTTACTAAGAAAATATACTGTTATCAGTATATACATTATACCGGGTTATGTCAACGCATTTCGCAGGATAAACTTGCAAAACAGTTTGTAAGTTTATCCTGCATGAATGTTTTAACTAAATAGTCGATTGGTTCAATAACTTCCCAATTAAATTTTTCAAGATTTATCTCCCTCCAAAGAAAAAGGAAGCCAGCTATCCCTCATTGGAGCAACAGGCAGCCGATAAGATTATTCTAGCCGTCAGTTTCCTTTTACTGTACATCCACATTTTCCGCCCGCTTTTCGTCAGCTAAATTTCACCTTTCCATCACTCCCTATGTACATACCCATGAATCCTTCTTCCAGCATTGACTGGAATAATTCATCTTTGGATGCTTTTAGATTTGTTACCTGCCTTGCATTCAGACCGGTAAGATATTCTTTTAACAACTTACGCATTTTCTCTTGGAATGGAACCCACGATATATAAAGTTCGGAACTCATAATTCCAAATTCATTGTTATTTCCGCTGCACTTAAAATCTGATGACGGCGCTAAAGCCCTACATTCATAAGGTCTTTCGTTTAAGCCTAATAAGCAACCTGTTTTAGTTAACAGTGAACACATATTACCATGCCTGTTCCCATCTTCCGGAAAATACTTTGTTCCGCTCAAACCCGCCCTGTCATTCTTTCCAATCGGTCTTAAAGCAAGCATATAAGCACAAAAGTCATTTTCCGAAATCAATTCGTTTCTTAACATTATGTTCCATGCTTTTTGGGATACTTCAACTAACTTATCTAAGATATGCTCGTTATCCCCTGCAATAAAATCTCTTATGAAAGCTGGATTCATTACAATATCAGCTACGATAACATATTTTCTGCCAATGTCCGGTAAGCTTGGCTTAACTTCCCCTCCTTTGTATATCCCTGGGTTATTCTTACAGCACCTTCCACCGCATTTACTACATATCTCCTTATTTTCTACAAAAAGCATTGCTTTTCCCCTTTCAAAATCATTTTTTATTTTTCACATGTAAACAAAGATAGCGTAGAATGATGTATACGCAAAAGGGGAAGAGGGATATGCAATCTCCCATCTTCCCCTTTCATTTTACATTGTTTATGTAATCCACTGACTACCATCCTATCTATTTTCCGCTATAAATTTCAGCTGCTATCTCATCCAGATGATCCACTAAAAACTTCAGGTCGCCGTGGCACTTAGCAAGGACATCTTCATTTGTTACAAACTTGGCCGCCTCTGGATTCTGCTTAATTGCCAAGAAGCACTCGGAAGCTTCCTGATCATCCATATACTGCAAGGCCAACCCATTATGCGAAAGAGCTAAACTGCGCCAGTAAAGATAGACACGAGCATCAGAAGAACCATATTGGCTGGTTGGCAACTTCCTGAGGAGAAACTGGAAAGCCAGCCCATTTTGTATGAGAGCCGCCTCAGTAGCCAAAGGCATCCCACTGCAATACTGAAGTGCCATCCCATTCTGTTTTACCGCTATCAAGCACAGTGCCGCAACCCTCTCCATAACCGGAACTTCCACCAACTTCATACCATCCTTCTTAAGCATCTCAGCCCACTGTCTTTCCCTCGGAAGTATGAACTCCTCGCCACAAAATGCTTTCGCTAAGACATCCGCAACCTGTTTTTTCTCTTTGAGGCTTAAAGAGTTTAAAGTTTCGACCTCCTCTATTGTCGTGGGCACTTCAGCATTACTCCCACCAAGAAAAAGCCACGGAAAGATGGCATCTGCTTCCGGAAATCTGCCAAACATATCCACATATTCCTCGGCATCATAGCGCAATCGGCGATACAAATTTTCCATGCACTTCCCCGAAACAGGTAAACCATCCTTCTCATCGGTCTTTCCAAACAAATTCATCTGCTCCATTCTGTTACTCCTTACGAAACTTGTTGATAGTTACTACTACATAAGTCTGTACAGCAATCAGTGGAAAATCCCCCTACTGTGAAAGATTTTCTAAACTGCCTACTACAATTATTCATAATAACTGATGTAAGATTATTTGGTTATATCCCTTTAAACTTATTCTATATTTGTTCCACTAAATCTATTATGTATTACACTAATACAATAAGTTCAAAGCCATAGACAAGCGGCAAATAATCAAGCATAATAGAGAGAAAAACGAAGGAGCATCCTATCATGAATACATTAAATAACTATATCACACAATACCTTGAACACTGCCAGTATAGAAAAAGATTAGATCCCAAGACCCTCAAAGCCTATCAGATTGATTTGAAACAGTACATCTCCTCCTGCCCTTCCTCAAAAAATGCCCTGTCAAAAGAAGTTGTAGACCGTTATATCACTAACTTACATAAACAATATAAGCCGAAGACAGTCAAACGCAAGATTGCAAGCCTAAAAGCCTTCTTCCATTATTTGGAGTATCAAGAACTTATAAAGGAAAATCCCTTCAACAAGCTTGATACTCGCTTTCGTGAAGAAAAACTTCTGCCAAAGACTATCCCTTTTCACTCAATACAGAAATTTTTATCCGTACTCTATGAACAGAAGTCTTTGGCTGCATCTGAATATCAGCTTCGGTGCTGCGTCCGTGACATCGCTGTAATTGAGCTGTTGTTTGCTACTGGAATGAGAATATCGGAACTTTGTTCACTGAAACCAGAAAGTATAGACCTTGAGAGTGGTAACATCCTTATCTATGGAAAAGGGGCAAAGGAAAGAATTATACAGATTGGCAATCCGGAAGTTATTTCTGCACTGCTGCTCTACCAAGAACAGTTTAAGGATGATATTTCTGCCTGCGGATTTTTCTTTGTAAATAAAAGGAAAAATAAACTGTCAGACCAATCCGTTCGTTTCATGATAAGACGATATGCGGAGATTGCTGGTATTACCCAGCACATCACTCCGCATATGTTCCGGCACTCTTTTGCTACTCTGCTCTTAGAGCAGGATGTTGATATTCGCTACATACAGCAAATGCTTGGACATAGTTCCATTAGCACAACTGAGATATACACTCATGTATCAAATAAGAAACAAAAAGATATTTTAGTAAACAAACACCCTAGGAATTTGATAAAGGTCAATGCAGGATAATTTA
>CANRVD010000121.1 GCA_947643145.1 uncultured bacterium
AAAGCCAGATTCAAGCCTTTTATCATGTTGCGGATATTCTGGAGGAGCAAGGCATTCCTTGTCCAAGGCTTCATCTGCAGTCCAGCTACGGCCTATTGAACTATCCCGGTCTGCCTGCGGACTATGTGCGGGCGGGCATTGCCCTTTACGGAGTGGCAAGTACCATGGAAGACAGCTTTCTCTTCCGTGAAAACCTGACTCCTGTGTTGTCGCTGAAAGCCCGTGTTGCCTCCGTCCGCACTCTTTATGCCGGAGATTCCGCAGGTTACGGACTGGCCTTCACGGCGGAAAAGGATATGAATATTGCCGTCCTTTCCGTAGGCTATGCGGACGGCCTGCCCAGAGAGCTGTCCTGCGGCAAGGGTTATGTACTGCTCCACGGCTGTAAAGCCCCTGTTATCGGCAGAATCTGTATGGATCAGACTCTGGTTGATATCAGCGGGGTTCCGCAGACTTGCGCCGGAGATACGGCCGTTCTCATAGGCGTTTCCGGTGAAGAGGAAATAACCGCCGAGGAACTTGCCTGCCAATGCGGCACTATCACCAACGAACTGTTAAGCCGTCTGGGAGGACGTTTGGAAAGGATTTGAATAAATCTATTGACATTCTTTATAAAGTATGTATAATAAAAATAGTAATGATTCCTATTTTTTAGAAAGGAGTAGATATGGCAGCGCTGAAGTACAGCAGACAGCGGGAGATGATCAAGGATTTCCTGATGACCAGAAAAGACCATCCCACCGCAGATATTGTATATATGAATGTCCGGAAACAAAACCCCAATATCAGTCTGGGTACGGTGTACCGCAATCTTACACTTTTGGCAGATATCGGTGAAATTGCCCGCCTGCGCGTGGGTGACGGTGTGGATCATTTTGATGCCGATACCTCCCCTCACTATCATTTTGTCTGTACCGAATGCGGCAGTGTGATAGATCTGGAAATGGACAGTATCGAGGGGATTCTGGAAATTGCAGGTGCACATTTTGACGGGCATATTGCAGGCCATGTGACTCATTTCTATGGAATCTGCGGCAATTGTGCAAAGCTGAAGCAGCTTTCTTAACGTCAGAAAATTTTTTAAAAGAAAAGGAGATAAGTATTATGAAATTTGTATGTCAGGTATGTGGTTATATTTATGAAGGAGACGCTGCACCCGCTGAGTGCCCTACTTGTCACGCAGGCGCCGATAAGTTCAAGGCAGTAGAAGGCGATCTGGTTCTCGCCGCAGAGCATGAGTTCGGCGTTTACGCTTCCACTGTTAAGAACAATTCCGAGATCAGCGATGAAGACAAGAAGTTTATCTTCGAGCAGTTGAAGGCTAACTTTAACGGTGAATGCTCCGAAGTCGGAATGTATCTCTGCATGGCTCGCATTGCTCATCGTGAAGGATATCCCGAAATCGGTCTTTACTGGGAGAAAGCTGCTTATGAAGAGGCAGAACATGCCGCTAAGTTCGCAGAGATGTTAGGCTCCGAGCTGGAGGCAAACATGACCGCTTCCACCAAGAAGAATCTGGCATGGAGAGTTGACTGTGAGTTCGGTGCAACTGCAGGTAAGGTTGATCTGGCTAAGTGTGCTAAGAAGAACAATTTGGATGCAATTCACGATACCGTGCATGAGATGGCTCGTGACGAGGCAAGACACGGTAAAGCTCTGAAAGGACTGCTTGAGAGATACTTTGGCTAAGAAATATAAGAATTCTAAAAGTATGAGAGGATAGGTTTTATAACCTGTCCTCTTCTTCAAGTGGAAGGAATGGCAAGACTTTCCACCAAACCAGAAAGAAGCATTATAATTTTCCGAGGTGATATGCCATTGATTAAAATACTCCCTGACGCGGGGTGCAGGGTGCATGATTCCGGCATCATTTTAATCGTAGTACTCTTTTATCAGATACTGTCTGTCCTGTTCACTATCATAAATAAACTCATAGCTGCCGCCGGAGCTTTTCAGACCCTCTATCAGCAACATGGTACCTATGCGAAATACTTCCGCCCTACTATCCGCTCTGGCTATATTCAATCCTGTCCCCCCCTCTATCCATTCATATGCATCTTCATTGTCCGCCCATGCCACGAAGAAATCTTCCCAGGCGTTCAATGCCTCCAGCATCTGTTTCTGATCCACGGTATCCGATTGCTTTACCTTGTCTTTCACCGTATCCAGACAATGATGGAATTCCTCCTGCCACGCCTTCGCTGCCATTTCAGATATTACAAATTCTGAGTAATAAAAGCTTCCGAACTCCTCATAAAATAATTTGCTGCTTCCATCTATGGGGTTTTCCTTTTCAATGACTCCCTTGAAATCCTCCTGTGCCCTCTCCGGATCTTCACCATGTCCATGAACCAACATATAATGGCCATTGCGGCTCTCACACAAAGTTTTCATCAGGAGGACTGCCATCCGGTAGAATTCTTCCTCCCCTTCTATGCCCCCTGTCTGATTCCTGATGCACACCGTCACATATTCATCAAAGGCAATAAGAGAATCCTGCCATAGTTCCATTGATCTGTCACTTACTCTTTTCTCAAAATCCGGCAGATTTTCATAGGGTATATCTGCTCCGGTCACATCATATCTGGATATACCTAATTTCATTGCTGCCAGACAGATTTCATACTCCTGCTTCCATGTACCTTCCTCTGTATCAGGATGGATTCCAAGCTGCTTTATAAGTTCCTGCCTGTCCGGCTCTTCCTCGTAAATGAATGCATAACTACCGCCGGATTGCTCCACGCCGTCTATCAACAGCAAGGTTCCTGTGCGGAATATTCTTGCTTCGCTTTCCGCCTGCCATATACACAGTCCCCCTCCTGACCTTAGCCATTCATATAGTCCTTCATTGCCTGACCGTTTTTCATAACGGAATTCCTGCCATTTACATCTGCTTTCATTAACTGCCCATTCCTCGAAGAAATCTTCCCAAGCCTTCAAAACCTCCAGAATCTGCTCTTTATCTGTGATATTTGACTGCTTTACTCTATCTCTCTCCAGATCCAGACAATGATAGAATTCTTTCTGCCACGCCTCCGCCATCATCTCAGATGTAAGGGTGTCTGCATAGTAATAGCAGCCAAAGTCTTCACGAAGAGAATCCATACTTTCGTCTATCGGATTTTCACCTTCGATAACTGCCTTGAAATCTTCCTGTATTCTTTCTATATCTTCCTCATGCTCATACACAAATTTATAGGAACCGTTGTGTTCCTCACACGTTACCGCCATCAAAAGTGTTGCCGTTCGGTAGACGTTTTCCTCCCCAGCCATGCTCCCGGACAGGTTTCTGATACATGCTTCCACACATTCGCCGAAAGCATTGAGGGAATCCTGCCAATATATTACTGTATTATCCCTCGCATTTCTTTCATAGTCCAACAGGTCCTGTCCCCCTGCCATGCCACGATCAGATATGCCCTGTTCCATGACGGCCATACAGTTTTCATACTCTTGTTTCCACGTGCCTTCCTCTGTTTTGGAACAGCCTCCCAGCAGCAGAAGTACAGCACTCCATACTGCGGCCAAAGCATATTTCATGTAGTTAATATTCTTATTCGCCTTCATCCCGTATGAATCTCTTCGCATTGTCCTAATGGTTTTTCTTTCGCTCCAATTATTAAGTAAACCTATTGCAGTATTTCCATTTATCAAAACAGCTGTCCGATTTCCCCTCAGAATATATTCCGGCGCCTCGCGGCGACGGCGACGCAATGGCATATACCGCCTATCCCCTTTTTCCTATGAACAACCTTTGCAACACCTAATTTATGCATTTGATTATAAAACTTTTATCTGCCATTTACAATATAATTCATACAATCGCATAAGGACGCAAAAAATGTTGTGTTACTGTTCACTCCCAATGTCATGATGCTGGGGTCAAAAGCCCAACTACCGAACATTGAAAATTTAATATTTTACAGTAAATAAAGACAATCCACCCTTTTGTGAGTTATAATGGTAATAGTTCTAGAAAGGTGGTATCTCTTATGGCATTTAAACCGAATGATTGTCAACAGTTGTCCTTCGACGACAGCTTTATAGCACTAACTGAGCGTGAGAAAAAAGCTCTGGAAAAATCCTGGGCAAAAATCTTTGCTGATGAGATTTTTCCGGCAATAGATGAAGAACGTTTTTCTGTCCTGTATAGTGACAAGGCATCCAGATCTAATACACCTGTTAATGTAATCATCGGTGCGTTAATCATCAAAGAGCTTTTTGATTATTCGGACGATGAAATTGTTGAGAACCTGATGCTTGACCTTCATCTCCAGTACGCCCTGCATACCACAAGCTTTGTGGAACAGCCTGTATCAGATAAAACCCTGAGCCGTTTCCGTAAAAAATGCTATGATTATGAAACACTTCACGGGGTGGACTTATATCATGACTGTGTAAAAGACCTTAGTGGCAAAATAGCTAAAATCATGAAGCTAAACGGGCGCATCCGCCGCATGGATTCCCTTATGATAGAATCAAATATCCGTTTTCTGAGCCGTATGGAACTGATTTATACCTGCATATCAAAGCTGGTTGTTTATCTCACAAAAAAGCAGCCGGATATCATTCCGGAACAACTGAAACATTATGCCGACCCGAATGACTATAACCGCATTTTCTATCATCAGAGAAATGATGACATGGGGGCCATTATCCAGACGCTTCTCACAGACAGCGGCTGTCTGCTTCATCTGTGCGGAACAGATTTTGAAGACGTGACGGAGTACCAGCTTTTTACCAGATGCCTTTCTGACCAGACTGTTGTGGAAAATGAAAAACGCCGCATGAGGACAAAGGAAGACGGTACGATGAATTCGTCCGCACTCCAGAATCCTTCTGACCCGGATGCCACTTACAGAAACAAGGCGGGTAAGCAGTACAGGGGATATTCTGCAAATATTGAGGAAACGGTTGGCAAAAATGGTTCTGTTGTGACGGATTATCAGTATGATAAAAACACCCATACAGACAGTCAGTTTCTCCAGGAATCTCTTTCGGCAATGGAAAAATCGGAAGAAGAAATCATTCTGGTTACAGATGGCGGTTATGACGGGCAGGACAACATTGCACTTGCAAAAGAAAAGAATATCCGCCTGGTAACAACAGCCTTAATCGGCAAAGAAGCCCCTGATGCACTGGCAGATTTTGAATTTAATGAAGATGGCACGCGTCTGCTGAAATGCGCAGCGGGCCACGTTCCAATCAGCCAGAGCTATACAAAATCAACAAGACAATGCAGGGTATCATTTGACAGAAATCATTGTGCCGGTTGTCCTTATCAGGAACAATGCCGTCCAAAGATATACAAAAAAGTCGCTTCATTTATCACTTCAAAAAATGCATCTAACAGGGCAAAAAGTCAGCGGTACATGCAGAGTGAAGAATTTAGCAGTCTGGCACGGTTAAGAAACGGCGTGGAAACAGTTCCTTCCAGTCTTCGGAAAAATTACCATCTGGACAGCCTTCCAAGAGGAAGGCAGCGAGGGAAATTTTTCTTTGGAAGTAAAATAGCAGCTTTGAATTTCAGAAAGCTCTTCGGATTTCGGAAGGGACTGGGAAACTATGCCCAAAATCCTGTATTAGTATAGAAAACACACTAAAAGTATGCCAATGCATTTGGAGAAAAGGTGCCTCTTATAACAAATCTACTGTGAAATATTACATTTTCAAGGTTCTACGAGTATTCAGCCATAGAAAACTCTATGTTTTGACCCCAGCATCATGTCATTGTAGGTAAGAGCAAGTAATTCTCCAATCCTCATGCCCGTCCAGTAAA
>CANRVD010000122.1 GCA_947643145.1 uncultured bacterium
CTCAATAGTAACAATTTCGGTTTTCTTCATATTCTTCTCTCCTTCCAAAAATCTGCACACAATAAAAAATAACCAGACAATTTAGCCTAGTTATTTTCTATTCCGACTAAGTATTTATTAAACATACAAATGATTCATACGCATCACTCATAATAAATCCTAGTAACAAATTCATATAAAGTCTTATTGACCCACCTCTAAAACGAATTCACTTCACTTGTATTACCAGTAGATACGATTGGGGCCTTTAACCTTTCCTCTAGCGAACCATTCATTAACAAAAATTCTTTGATTAACTGTATGCCCTTGTCTACTTGCTTCCTTGCCAAGACATAATTTTTAATATATCTTGTCTTTGATTCCCACTTTGATATAGCAGGAGCAAAATTATAGAATTCTTCAGAATACTGAATTGGAACATTTCTACTCTCGCATGTATCAATCAAATCTTCGATTTGATGAGTCTTCTCGTACCTCACTCCATTTACTTCCAGAATATGCTTAATTGCAAGCTCAGCTGCCTGTTGTAAAGAATATCCAATAAAATTTAATTCTAATTCATCTCCGGAAAACATAGAATAATTTTTCATAGCGTATCTATAGTTAGCCTCTGCCCTGCTAAACAATGTCTCCTCGTTCATATACAACAACTCCTTTTTCTTTAATTTCATGCATTAGTCGCTCATCCACGTCATAATTAGTCCATAAGTCAATTGGTACACCTACTTTTGGCTTCCTTAAGATTTCTCTTCTTTTCAGGTCCACAAATACATCAATGTCACTCCACGGATTACACGCTGATGTAACACTACTTCCGAAAATGATAATCTTTCTTACATTTTGATTTTGTGAAAGGCTTTTGATAATTCTACTAACATCTAATTGCTGAGTGGGAAATATCAATTCAACCCCTCTGTAGGCTTTATCTCCATCAATGCAAACTCTCCACACTGTTTGTCCCCCTTTGCCATATAATAGTTACCCTATATCATAATGTTCTATCTGTCAATAATAATCTTGTCTCCTTAATAATCAGCTATCCAGTATACCCCTAACTTTCCAAATGAAACATTATACTTCTTTTAGTTAGTATACACCTACTTCCAAGTAGCAACAACCACAAATTCAAATCAGTTTTATCCTGTTGTAAGGCTCTCCTATTGCAAATCTTTGTTGACCTACAGTTCAATTGCTAAATGTTCAAATCTCTAACTCTCATTCCTGATCCTCTCTTTAAGATTCTCCATTAGAGAAAATTGCCCTAACATTTGTTTCAATCACTTCTACTATTCTTAGACACTCTTCTGCATCACTCTCACTCACTAATACAAAATTATCACCAGGATACCCGGCATCATAATAAAAATCTCCCAACCACTTACAATCCTTTGAAGACACTTTTAAATTGAACCTTGTCATTATTCTGTCATGTAGAATTCGTAAATTATGACTATGTAACAAATCCATAATATCAGCATCGCCTGCAAAACACCTCTCTAGGACTGCCTTTAGATACTTTTCACCGGATTGTGCACACAAAACAGCAATTACATTGTAATTTCCTATTTCTTTCGTAAGCGATTTACAACAAAGTGCCTAAAAAGTAATTCCATTGCTGGTAAGATATTAACCATGAATAGTTAAGCTTTACATTCTGCCTGTACTATTTTCGACCATGGCATCAGATCATCCAAATCTTCAGGATGGTTCTGCCAGTCAGTATCCGGCATATATAACAGCAGATATTCCAAATAAGTATAGACATTGAGTTTCTTTTATCTGCTACTTCTCAAATGATATATTTTCACTTAAAAATTCCATCACTTCATCAAAAACCCCGGAATCCCTCTCATCAAATTCAATAACCACTATGCGCCCGATACTATCACCGCCTTTTATCTTTTTTAACAAGATGTATTCCATGCCGGCAAATACGTCACGGATGCGCCCGGATATGCAAAAGGATTTGCACCTTCTTCACTTCGTCTCAGATTTGAGGAGGTTCCCACATTATATTGTTATATTCAACTGCCTGCACTTCTCCCGCACTGCCTCCAATGCCTGCTCCGGAGTATCTGTCCCTTTTACCGCCTGTTCCATTGGGCAGATTCCGTTTCCTTTACGGTTAATGATTTCTTTTACCAAAACACCATACCCGGAACAGATTCCGTATTTTGAAAGCACATCTGCCGCACCTTCGCTCATCACATCGGCATATACCTCTTTAACCTCCAGCAAAACATACAGAAATGCGGCGGCTCTGCCAACCACCTTATCCACAGCAGAGAACCCTTTGACACTGTTTTCCCCATCCAGCCATTGCAGGAGCGGTTTTACCCCGCGTTCTGTGCTGGTAAGCATTACCCCTCTTTTGCACAGAACACAGGTATAATCTCCGGAAGTAAACAGTTCCATTGCCCTTTCCAAATCACGGTTCTTCATTTTTCATACGCTCCACCAGATGTACAATGACCGGCAACAATGCCCACTGTAGCAAAATGCCATAAATACCTGTACCAATGCTCATCCAAATGGACGCAATGGGAATATTTTCACTTTCCAGTCCATATACGGCGGCAAAAATTGCAATGGCACGAATTGCACGGCCTGCAATCTGTGCAAACAGCACTTTCATAATAACAGGCAGTTTTACATTCCTAAGCAGCCCGGCTGCCAATCCATATACACACAGTTCCAGCATCATAAACGGCAGCATGGCAATCCCCGGCATCCCGGAGAGGGCAAAACTCACAAGAGGACCAAACAGTCCGGCTGCTGCACCAGCATAAGGCCCTGCCAAAAGCCCGACCAGAAGAATCGGCAGATGCATTGGCAGAAAAGTTTCACCAAGTGCTGTCCCTGCCCCCAAAGCCGCCCCAAGTGCGTGAAAAATCTGCGGAACCGCAACTGCACCTGCAACTGCGGCGATTGCCGCCAGCGTCTGCACCTTTACTGACAGCCGTGGTTTCTCCATTGTTCTTAAAATCATTGTGTTTGTCATCATTCTTCTCTCCTTTTCGATATTATTTTTATAACAAAAGAAATTTATGTAATATTTCTATTGCTTTTCCAATGCTGCTGCACACTGTTTCAGATAATCTGTAACCGCAAGCCGCTGTGGGCAGACCCGTTCACACTGGCCGCAGCCCACACATTCCGATGCCATCCCGCCGGAACTGACTGCCTTTTTGTAATCAGCAGCCGCCTCTGCCATCTGTCCACTGCCAAGCTGCTTGTTCATGGCAGAGAAAATCTCCGGGATGGGAATCTTTTTCGGGCAGCCCTCCGTACAGTAATGGCAGGAAGTACATGGGATTGTGGATGATTTTCCAAGAATCCTCTGCGCCTCCTGAATGATTTTTTGTTCCTCCCCATTTAGCGGCTTGAAATTTTTCATATACGACAGGTTATCCTCCATCTGCGCCACATTAGACATACCGGACAAAACCGTTATAATTCCATCCAAAGATGCCACAAAACGGATCGCCCATGAAGCAGGGGACATACCGGGATGGTATTCCTGAAACAATTTCTTTACTTCCACAGGGGGATTTGCCAGTTTGCCTCCTTTTACCGGTTCCATCACCACAATGGACTTTCCGTGCTTTCTGGCAACCTCGTAGTTTGCCCTCGCTGCCACAGACGGGTTTTCCCAGTCTGCATAGTTAATCTGCAGCTGCACAAAATCCACTTCCGGATGTTCCGTAAGAAGCTGCTCCAACAGCTGCGGACCTGCATGAAAGGAAAATCCCATATGCTTCACCAGCCCTTTTTCCTTTTGTTCTTTTACAAAATCCCAAAGATGGTATTTCTCATATTTTGTATAGCTACCCTCCATCATGGCATGCAGCAGGTAATAATCAAAATATCCGGCTCCCGTCCGTTCCAGACTGCTATAAAACTGCTTTTTTGCTGCCTTTTCCGTGGGAGCCATCATCATTGCATTCAGCTTTGTTGCCAATGTATAGGACTCTCTGGGATACCGCTCAACCAACGCTTTCCTGATGGCTGCCTCAGAACCCATATATACATATGCAGTATCAAAGTATGTAAAGCCGGATTCCATAAATAAATCCACCATCTTCTTTACCTGCTCTATATCCGTGCCCAAGCCCTTTTTCGGCAGCCGCATCAGCCCAAATCCAAGTTTGGGAACTTCCTTTCCAAAATAATCTGACATAACTATACCCCGCCTTTCTCTATTTTGAATGCCCCCTCTCAAAATAGAGAAAGCATTAATCAGTAGTTTGAAAGGAACTTTCAAACTTTTTTCCTCCTTCGGCACATTACTTATTTTCTAAAACAAAATAAAAACGCTTTAACTCCCAGACACACGTTTTTCAATCAATGACATGAAACTGCGCCCATCTTCTGCTCCGGTAACGTCCTGCAATCAGCACAGCCTTTACCAGCCAGTCCCCGACCATCGCAATGCAGACGCCAATCACACCAAGGTTCATCCAGATACCAAAAATAACGGAAAAAACCACACGGCACACTACTGTCGCAAAGATAGAGGCATACATGGTAAACTTAATATCCCCGGCTGCCCGCAGCCCATTCGAGAGTGAAAATGACAGCGGACATAACAGCACATTAAAAACACCATGGATTACCACAAGAATCATTACCAGATTCCTTGCCTCATCAGAAAGACTGTAAAGCCTAAGCACCAAAGGCGTAAGCATGACAATGAGGAAATTCCATATGCCGGAGCCAAAATAAGTAATCCGCAGCAGTTTTTTATTATAGTAATCTGCCGCTTCCACATCCCCTGCCCCCATGCACTGTCCAATCACTGTTACAAAAGCATATCCAAAGGCAATGCAAAACAGGGCTGCCATCGACCAGAAACTCTGTGCCACGCCATTTGCCGCAATCTGCACCGTACCAAACAAAGCCGTGATACTGGACAGGGCAACTTTGGAAAGCTGGAACAGCCCATTTTCAATCCCATTCGGCACTGCTATGTTCAGTATCCTTTTTAACATCCTGCCATCCCATGTAAATACCTTTTTTATCTGCAGATACAGGGGATTCTTCCGGTTAAATGACAATGCCAGCATTACCGCAGCGGCAAACATTCTGGAAATCAGTGATGGAACTGCCACACCGGCAACACCGGCATGCAGGATAAAAATGCCAACGGCATTTCCAATGACATTGATTCCATTCATTGCAATGGAAATATTCATAACGGCTTTTGTCTTACCCATGCTGCGAAACAGTGCTGATATACTGTTATATACTGCCAGCGCCGGAAAAGAAAATGCGGAAATCACCAGATAAACAAGGGAGGACTCCATCACATCCTGCTCCACCTTTCCGAACAGAAGGAATAAAAGCTGCGACCGGAACAGAATTGATATTCCCATCATCAGAACGGACAGCAGAACCGTAATCATCAATAACTGGCTTGACGCCGCCACACCATTTTTTCTGTCCTGCCTCCCCACATACTGGCTTGCCACAACCGCACCACCGGATGCCACTGCACCAAAAATAAAGATAAAAACGTTGTTTAACTGATTAACAAGGGACACCCCGGATACTGCTGCCTCCCCCGCATAACTGACCATCAGCGTATCGGCAATTCCCACCAGCATAGTCAGAAGCTGTTCTATCAGAATAGGAAGAATCAGTGCGAACAGCTCCCTGTTGCTAAAACGCTGTCTCTCTATGGGAATTTGCTGTCGGGGTTCCATCAATTTTGCCA
>CANRVD010000123.1 GCA_947643145.1 uncultured bacterium
GATTAAGAAAACTACAGTTTTTTCACTTGTTTTGGCAGGATTTATTGTTGTAGGACTATGATTTTATGGACCCTGTAATTATGGAAAAGATGTCATACTTTCCAGAATGTTTCAGGTCATGGAGAAGTTTCAGACAGACGGAATCATAGTCAATGAAGCGGCAGACGGCGGGAGAAGCATTCACAGGATGAAAGCCTATTCCGCTACAATAAACAGCGGAAAAATGTGCCGCAGTTCATCATACAGGGGAACTGGGTGGAGCAGTGCGGCTTTGAGATCGGCTGCAGCGTTCGTGTGGAGTGTTATCCGAATAAGCTTGTGGTTCTGAAAGAGTGAAGGAACAGGCTGGAGATTATATTTTAAAAAGGCAGATACCATGTGGGAGTTTTCTTCGTGGTATCTGCTGTTTTGAAGATAAGTACTTATTTTTTTATATCAAACAGAGAGGTAATGTCAACATCCAAAACGTCGGCGATTTCAAAGAGTGTATCCAAAGATACCGAAGTTGGGATATTGGGAGCCTCAATGTTACTCATGTGTGTTCTGCTGATGTTGACGGCTTCCGCTAATTGCAGCTGAGTCATACCGCGCAGTTTTCTGTAATAGGCGATGTTAAGTCCAATGCGTATATATTTTTCTGAGTGTTTTGCTTTTTTGTCCATATTTTTTCCTCTCGATAAAAAGTATATGGTATATTATTGTGTGCATAAACAGTCTAAAAATATGCTATTGCAAAGTGAAACATTGTGAATAGAGAAATATTGTGATATACTTAATAAAAATATGCACAGGAAAAATATTTTGTGCAAACGCAGAAAAGAGCAAGTAAAATGTGCAAGAAATTAAATCAGGAGGTAAATTTAAGATGGCATTATTTGGAAAAGAATCCTTATCAGGAGCATTGGGAAAGGCGAAAGAATTAGCAGGAAAGGCAACAGAAGCAGCCAAAACGGGGATAGACCAGACCAGAACAATGGTAAATGAAAAGATGGAGCAGTCGAAACAGAAAAAACTTCCTCAGGAGGGAGGGTTGATTCGTTATGAGGTGACATATAAAGGCGGTCATCCGGATTTTCAGTTGGAAAAGAAGAAAAGTCCCTACATATTACTTGATATTATGCCTGACAGATTCAGCTTTTTGCCGGATACCCAAAGTGAGAATTGGTTTACGGGGTTTGAAATTCCGTATAACAGAGTTATTTCTTTGGAGATCGTTGAGAGAACGATCAGCAATGCTGAAATGCTTTTGAGCAGCAGTAATAGTAACAGCGATCTCAGGCAGAAGAATGTAATGGAGATCAAGTATCTGGGAGATGCAGGCGATGAGTATGTTGTCAGGAATGAGATGCTTACAGGACTCACCGTGATGGGGCAGGCGAAGGTTTGTCTGGAAATGCTCGATCTGCTTCGCACGAAAGGTATCATGAAACAATTTAAGGGAACTGAAAGTGATCATTCCAATAATGCTTCCGGCGGAGACGATGTATTAAAGCAAATTGAGAAGCTTGCGGCATTGAAAGATAGCGGTATTATTACGGAGGAAGAATTTAACCGGAAAAAGGCGGTTCTTCTGGAAAAACTATAATTGAAATAAGGTGAGTGTAGTATTTTATGAGAAAGAAAATAGTATTTGTTTGATTGCTGTCTCTGATCCTGTGTAGTTGTGGGAGTCAGCCGGAAGAAGTTGTAAACAGAGCAGATGGTGAGAGGCAGCGAGAGGGAAGTATTTCAGATGAAAATACGGAAATACCTGATACAGAAGAACGTATTGCTGATGTGAAAACGACAGAAAGCGAAGAAACAGCAGAAACGGAAGAATCTATAGAGTCATCAGAAGATACTGAATGGTTCAGGATCGACGAAGAGGATAGTACAACTGGAAGTATAGAGAGCAATTCCCATGTTCAGGAAGATAAAAGCGTGATCGGAAGGGAGGAATGGATCAGTAGAGCATTGCAGGAGGAAGAGGCACGAAGAGTCATGCCAGAACTTGCAGGTGCAGAAGACATTATCAAGTATATTGCAAAGACAGGCGGGAAAGCGTATAAGGGTACTTACGAGGGGGATACATATTATATGTACCTGACCGCAGATTGCAATCATGCAGGTTATTTTACTCCGTATGTGACCGTTATAAAGGAAAAAGATACAGGCAAAAATACTGAAGCGTTTGGCGGATTGGAAAATCAGTATGGGATAATAAAGGATGAAACAGAGAACGTACTTGATTACAAGACAAAATACAAATTCGGCTATAATGGATCGGATTTTGACCGGACAATCGGTGATTTTATTGAAAGTGATGGAGAAGATGGGGAGAGAGGCGAGAGTTTATATTTTAACAGTGGTACGGATATTACTTACACTTTCAGGGAAGATAATCCAGATTGGCAGCCGGGAGACAGTTATAGTGTAAAAAGGGAAATTCAGTTCTCTCTGTTGGAACCCGAAGAGGCGAAGTATTGGTACAGTCAAAATGCTCTGGATGGTGAGTGGAATGATTTCATGGTATATGATGGCTATCATGGTGAATATTATGTCAGAGTTGAGTTTGCAGACGGAGAGAATATGATGGATAAAAGCCATCACTATTATATGACACTGATGAGTTCATTGGATGATATGGATACTTTCAACGAAAAGAAATATCAGATCATGGCGCAGTATTACAGCTACAGCGAATTTTCAAGATTGGAAGATGATGAGTATATACTGGAATTTATCAGCGACCGTCAGGCGGTATTGACAAATAAACAGACAGGGACATCCGCTTTGGTAAAGTATCACAAAGGATATCTGACAGAAGTTGAAGAGATGAATGATTCACAGTTCTATTTTTATGATAAGCGAATTGTGGAAAGGCATGACTATACATTTGAGGGAAAAGAGTATACTGCTTCGGATGGAACAGGTATCTGTTTTTCTGTTGGGAGTTCGTGGGTTAATTATGAGGATATTACAGATGTGGGTGAGCGTATCGTAGATGTGTATTATCAGGGAGGAAGAAGTGCTTTGACGGCGCAGGCACAGATTGTTGACGGAAAAACCCTTAGAGTGACGGAGACAGGTACGAATACAGATTTATTGCTCATTTGGAGCGATGACAACCATTTTGTCGTACAAGGCACAGGGGAGTATTTGCCGGATCTGGACGGCATGAGTTTCTACTATGAAGAAAATCGGCTGCATGGATATTAGGAACAGGCAGACCGATCAAAAGAAAGAACTGCTTCAGAACAGCAGTTTTTTCTTTTTTGAGCTGTTTTTTACAGATAGCCAATATTAAGCAGTTGGATAAAGATTTGTATTGCGGGATATTGTATCTGATGTTATGATTAATATATAAAGGACAGGTGAAGAATATGGGTAGAAAACTGAAAGTGTATTTAGATACATCTGTTATCAGTCATCTGATGCAGGAAGATGTGCCTGAAAAAATGGCAGATACAAGAAAATTGTGGGAAATGTTCAAAAATGGTGTATATGAGGTATGTCTTTCATCGTTGACAATGAAAGAGGTCTCTGATTGCTCGGAACCGAAAAGGAGTGCTTTGAGAGATTATTTGAAGCAGATACAATATGAAAGTTATGATATTACAAAAGATGTATTAGATGTGGCGCACCAGCTTATTGCTATGGGAGTGCTTACAAATAAGAGTTTTGATGATTGTCAGCATATTGGAGCCGCTGTGGTGAATAACTGTGACTGCATCATATCATGGAATTTTAAGCATATTGTAAATATCAAGACGATTCGTGGAGTAAGGGCGATTACAAATTTGGAAGGATACAAGCCGATAGAGATATGGAGTCCGTCTGTATTATTGGAAAGTGAGGGATGATTATGGAAAAACCTGTTTTGAGTCCAAATTTTACTATTGAAGATATTCACAAATTGCGAGAATATAATTATGAAATGACAAAGCATATGACAGACGAAGAACGAATGGATTACTACAATAAAGCAGGAAGAGCATTTCAGCGTGAAATAGAAGCGGCAAGACTTCAGGAGGCACGCTAAATGAGATAAAATAGCGCAATAGGGAATGGTTCTCATATTGTAGAATAAATGAGCGGTATACAGTATCTCATTGACCGCCGTATACCGCTCAGGCGGCTATTAACAGCAAGTGATGCCATAGGAATTTGGTGTTCTTGCAAAACAAGATTTTCCTCTCCGCAGATTTTAATTTTTCCTGCGGAGCAACAAAAAAAGAGTAATCATCAGAGCCTTGTGGGTGTATTCCTCCCCGCAAGGCTCTTTTCTTCCCGTCCTCATCCCCCCCTCCGTGCTAAACCGTTTCCAGCCATTGAAGGCAACTCGGTCTTTTCTCTGTATTTTCAGGCATCTTCCTCCCCCAATCCATTTAGAAAACCCAGAAATAAAGGGTTTTCGGGGAGTGCCGCCCTTCCTCTTTCGGGGAGAGGAGGCAGGATGTGTTTTCGAGGAGACTTTTCAGGGAGATTTTTCGGGAGTTTCAGGAGTTTTTCGGAGAGGTTTCCCAAGCTGTTTTGATATTGTCAATATCGGTTGACACTTTTTTTACAAGGATATCCATACCTAAGCAGCATCCAGAGATTCATAATATCTCTGTCGTTTGACCATAGGAGGGAGCCCCTCATTTGCGGAGCATATCCTCCTGTTGTTCCAATAACTGATGAAATATCTCCAAATGAGGGTTTTCAATTCCTCTATGTTCATTTCCTCAGTATGATAACGTCCATAGAAGAGTTCTTCTTTCATCCGCGCCCACATGCTCTCGCAACGAGCATTGTCATGGCATCGTCCTCCGGCACTGTTCATACTTTGAAGAATGCCGTATTTATGAACCGCTTTACGATAGGTTCCGCTGGTGTATTGTGCTTCGCGGTCTGAATGGATCACGGCTTTTCGGAGCGCCGGATAGGATCGGACAGCGTTCTCAAGTGTCGGTCTGCACAGCGCCGCTTTCATGTTCGTGCCCATTGCCAGTCCGAGGACTGCAGCGTCAAAACAGTCAAATATGGCGGACGCATAGAGTTTCCCGTTTTTTGCTTTGATTTCGGTTATGTCTGTAATGCATTTTTTTAATGGCTCTGCAGACGTGAAATTCCGTTTCAGCAGGTCACCGGATTTGTGCGCCTCACGGTCAGCTTTTGTAATCCCGTTTGGTTTGCGCTTTGGGCGGTGTCTGAGTCCGATTTCCTCCATGACGCGGCAAACGGTCCGCTCTTTGGGGATGCGGACGCCTTCCGGCTGTTTCAACAAAAGCGCCTGATACATACGAATTCTTCCATAAGTGTCATTGCATTCATCTTCTGCCACAATTGCCCGCAGGAAACCAGAATAGACCGCCGCTGCGGGAG
>CANRVD010000124.1 GCA_947643145.1 uncultured bacterium
AGGGTGTAAAAGCCCTGTCCAACACAGGCAATGGGTGGAGTTATGAAATGACACCAGCAGAACTTGCCAAAAAGAATGAATTTTATTCTATCTATTGGTCAGAGTATCGTTCTGTTAAGAATAGTGTAGGGGCAGAACTTTCAGAACTGCCAGATTATATGGAGGAGAAGCCCTCTTTTGATAGGAAAGCATAGATAGGTAGTCATATTGGACTTTTATGAGCAAGAAATAAAATCCCGGTTACATATAACCAATAAGGCACAGAGGGCGTTTGGTATTAAAATAGTTGACGGTAATGGAGGAATGAAAAAATGGGTATCAACGGAATAGGAGCAAATTATTATCAGGTAGGATATACGAACAATAAAGCTACAAAAGCAGAAGAAGGGAAGAGTTTTGCAGAGATTGCAAGTCAGAAAGTGACGGAGGCGGATAGACAATATTGTCTGGACAGAGCATCTGCTGCATTCGATACGATTGGAGCGCACGCACCAGATGAAGTAAGGCAGGCGTGGTTGGAAGCGTCGGAAGAAACAGGCTCAAATGGTTTTTCCATAACAAGTGATGGGAAACATTTTCATATCCCCAAATTGCTGGTACAACACATTATCAGATCGCATAATGGAGAGGTCGATCCGGATAATATATTGGGAAATTCCGTTGAAAGTGCAATCAGGGTTGCGGAAAAGGCGTTATATGATATAGATCACCCGCTTTCCGGTTCGCCAGCAAAAAGCATAGAGGTGCAGCAAGAAACTATGAAAGAGCGGGCATTTTATGTAGCTTTTCTTGAAAAGCTGAAGGGGCTTTCATGATGACACTAGAACTTAGCATAGGCGGCTCTGGCTGGCATAGGGGCTTGCGAGAAAAAGGACTGGAGGAGATATGCAAGGAAGCATAAGAAGCATATACAGTAATGAGGTTTTGAACAGAATATTTTGTTATTTTATGAGGACAGTATTACACTTACAGGATAGCGGCATTGAGAAACTGCCATTAGAAAATGATTTTGAAGAACCTTTAAAATCTTATATAGACATTGCGGTTGACTTAATTATTGACGGTCAGCCAGCTGAAATATCAAGCCTGATTTTGGATGCAGAATACGATGCCATATTAAGCGGAAAGGCAGTCAGCGTAAAAACAGTCATGAGTCTGCGTCTGATAAGGGAACTGTCATGGCATATCCATTATGACGAAGACTATTATGGCTATTTGCTGTCTACAGTAAATTTGTGGGGAAATGAAGTTTTTGAATATGCTTCCCGGACATTTTATCTGAATCTTTCAGAAGAGATAAAGGAAAGGTATCAAATCAACAATTTGATAAATGATATACCGAAAGAATTATTCAGATTGGAGGATTATTGAATGGAACACATATCTTTCATACGCAAATCTTATTCGGGCAAAGACAGGAGGAACATATAAGATGGAAGTTAATACGTTTCTTGCGATTGAAAACAGATTGAATTGTAATGATACAATTGATGAGCAAAAGAAATATGTTCCGCTGATCATTGAGATATTGAAAATAAATCAGGAAGTTATAAAGGAAGGGCTTTCTGCATTAGAAAAACATATCCAAGATGATAAGCTGCCTTTTTTGCTTAAAAAGGGATTGAGGCTTATCCATTATGCAATGGAACCGCAAATTATTGAAACTATCCTGTTAAATACAGCTATCGTGAACTGCATAGATGGATTAACTGCTTTGATTTGTTTGGATGGAGCGCTTTCTATTCAAAGAATGTATTCACCGGATATAACAAAGGAGCTGCTGTGTTCCTATTTGAGTCCTGATTTATCGGATGAATTGAACGGGGAAGCAGGAAAACTGAAGTTGGATGGCAGCTCTCCGCTGAGTACAGAGGAATTGCAGAAGCTATTGAATGATGCGGAAGGGTAAAGTTTTGTTGATAGCAGAGCAGCTCTGTTTGACAAAGAGTGTCTTGTATCAAAATGATTGACAGTGAAGGGAACAATTTATATGAAAAAGTCAATTAAGGTAGTTTTAATTTTACTATGGGTATGCATGATAATAGTGGGGATTTCTGCTTGTGGAGACTCTGCTGGAATTGATAAAGAAGATCTAATCGACACTCCAATAGCGAAAGAGATGAGCTATGTAAGCGCTACGCTCCCTAATGCCCAGGTTTCACTAGAAGACGAAACGGGGGTGGAGGGAGACTTGTCTGGACACGACAACACACTATCCACAGAAGATAACATAGTGGAGCATGAAAAGGCAGGGTATTGCGACAACACCGTAACAAAAATATCTCGTGAGTCTCAGATGGGCAGAGAATCTTGCGAAGTATCCTTTGATGGCAGTGACTCTGTCGCGCTGACAGATCTTCTCCTGTATCTGGATTACAGCGATGGGATTTGCAGATGTCAGCCGGAATACAATGTCGATACAGAGTTTGGTACAGGATATGGAATCAATCTAACAGAAGGGTATGTCCGTCACGATGTTGGACAGGTCTCATTGACAGCGGAACAGCTTGAATTGATCCAAGGCATCTTCGATAGACAGGTATCTATGGCACAGGGTGAAGAAAAAGCTGTGTCGCCTGACCAGACCGAGATTTTTAAGGCGGTTCTTCTTGGAGATTCCCCATTTATCTATTGCCATGGCGGGAATGTTGAAACTATGGTTATTACAGATGTACCGGCACTTTTTGATGAGGATGATCCTCTTATGAAGGTTTGGGAATTTTCCGTGATAGATTTGAATGGGGATGGGGAAGACGAAGTGATTCTTTTTGTAGTCGGTGTTGCTGGTGATATGGGTGGAAAGGGTGGAAAGGTAGTCTTTCATCAAATTGGCGATAAGGTATACGGTTACACCACTGATAACAGAACCTTGGTTGATTTAAAAATAGATGGAACATATGATTATTCAGACCCAACAGGGGTAGCCGAGGCGGGAATTGCGACTGTTAGAGGTTTTTCTGAGACTGAGTATACTGTAGACAAAATTACTTATGCAATCGGAACATATAAAGGCTGGGATACTTTTGTTGCAGACCATCAGTCTGTTACGGAAGAAGAATATCTGGATGCGGTTTCTAAACAGGATCAAAAGCAAAATGCAGAGTGGCATGAGTTTACTGATGAAAATATTAACACCTTGTTTTGACCTTTTTTCTATGCTTTTTAGGGGATTGAGTTGGAATAATAACGTAATGCAAGGAGGCAGTGTGAGAAAACGAATAGTATTGATTATGACAATATTGTGTATTTTGTTGATAACAGGGTGTGGAGCTTCAAACAGTGCAGAAGATTCCGCTGGAGCTGATAAGCAAATAAATGTGACGTATGTGGAAAATGCCGAGCAGACAGATAAAGAGGAAAAAGCAGTATCCGAAAACAATAATGCAGGAGAAGATTTAGAAGATGAAACTGTAAAAGAATTGACAATGGAGGCTCTTTTAGAATTGTATGAAAATGATGGCTTGATATCGAAAGTGGAAGAGGAAGGTCTGGAGGGGTTTCTTGCCTACGGAAATATGAAACCAGTTTCCGTGAGGGAAGATTCTTTGACAGGACTTTATACCTGTGATCTCGTTTATCCGCATACGTCTGAAAACGGGATTACCAGTGACAGAAACTACGAACTGCAACTCTCTTACTGGCATCCGGAGACGGCTGAAGAATATGGACATACCGGGAATGAGATTGATAATATTCGGCTGATGGAAAAAGAATCTCAGGATGCAGCACTGCTTTATGAGGTGGATGAGCAGTTTACTCCCATAAAGGATTTGCAGGGATTTTTACAGCGGGATTACGGAATTGAACAATATTTGATCTGTGACCTGCCGGATGGTTTTACATGGGGAGAGTATAGGGAAGATATTGGATTTTGCGGCGGATGGCTACTGGAAGGAGAAATGGAAGAACCGCCCCATGATGAAGGCATTTTGCAGGTATGGTATTGTCCCGGCGGTATTGGCAGGGGAGAGACTGCATCCCGGATTTTGCAGTTTGATAGCGGGACACTTACAGATGCCGTTTTGATGATGAACCACACGGAACAACTTGGCGAAACGGAAATACTGGAAGGCTGTGAAGTTCAGGCAGTCTTGGCGGAGTATGCTTTTGATCTGTTCACCGCCGCTGGTTGGGAGGATTATTTGTCACAGCATCCGGGAGCGGAGGAGGTATTGAATTCTCATTACTGGTATGTTTTTATGGGAAAAGAAGATAGCGATATTTTTTATGTCCTGTTTTTGAATCAGGAGCATTTTACAAAAGATGATGTCATCCGCATGGCACAGTCGGTTCAGTTTACAGAGAGTGCATTTTGATATTTTGTAGTGGTACTTGAAATATTACTTGTATTTTTTGGGAGGCAGCATGAGAAAACAAATAGCATTGATTATGGTAACTGTATGTGTTTTACTGATGGCGGGGTGTGGAGATTCAAACAGTTCAGAAGATTCTGCTGGAACTGACAATCAAATAAAGATGACGTATGTGGAAAATGCCGGACAGGCAGATACAGAGGAAAATATATCAACAGATGGTGTTGCAGAATCACCCTTGGACGGAGTAACGGATGATGCAGCAAAATCAAGTGAAGCACAGGAGCCAACCAAGGAAGAAGATTGGGAGGATAAGGCACTTCTGGAAGAGTATGCAGCCTATGGTATTGAAAAAGATGGCGATTTCTATTATTACCAAGGTGAATTGGTATATCTTATCAAGAATCAGTATCCTGACAGTTCCGTTTATTCGCTTAATGCAGATTCAACAGGAACAATTAGCATTAAGGTTAATCGGAATGCAAAGGGAGAAATTACGAGTGTTTCCTATTTGACAGAGGAAGAAGTGGCGAAGGCGCTGCCCAGGATTTTAGGTGGGATGGAAGCAGCAGAATATTCTGATACCAATGCGGAAGAATTGGCAGATACATTTGGTATTTTGATTTTATTGCCCGAAAATACAACTTGGATTGCAGATAGTGAGTATTATTTA
>CANRVD010000125.1 GCA_947643145.1 uncultured bacterium
AATGACACGGGCTAAAACAAGATTACATCAAAATAAAATCTTTCACTTCTTTTGCTGTTATATCACGACCAAGAATAATGCCCGCCGCTTGAATAGGAGTAAATTTCAATGTATGGCTAAGCGCCTGCAATTCAAACAACGTGAAGTTGTCAGGCGTTTGTTTTTTCTTTCGGAATGTTTGTAATGAGATACCTAATAGCTTTGCAAGCTGTTCATCATTATAGCCATATCGTTCTTGATTTGCTGTAATACATGCTCTTACAATACGTCTATGTTCTTCAAAGGAACTTGTTTTCAATTTTGGCATATTGGTATATCCTTTCGTAGAATATGTTGCCTAATGGCAGATTTGTAGTAGCTTGATGAATAAAAGGGACTCTATTCAGGAGCATCTTTGAATGAATGCGATTACTAAAAATTTAGTAATTTTGCTGGGGTTAATCAGCTTCCGAACAAATTATCACTTCGGTCAATTTGTCTGCGGTATTGCTCCAGTGCCAACAACAACCATTTGATTGTCAGCGGTTCATTTAACAAGTGAAATATTTTCACCGTTTTTATAGCAGGACACCACTATATAGTTGTTTGTCCGAAATTTGGACAGATAAACCGACGAAAAGCGTTGTCTTCCACTCGTCCCTCAGGAAGAATGGAAAAGTCCGCTGCACCCCTGCATCTGATTAGATGCGCCAGTTTTGGATTGTCCTGTTTGCTGAAGGGGAAATTCCCTTAAGCTGGACGGGCCAAAAGTGGCTTGGCTAGTCTTGGGGTGGTTCGTCTGGCTTGATATATCGGGAGATTTCGGTTAGTTCCGATACACGTTTTCTGGCTTCTAATTGTCCGATTTCATTTAGTTTTCTATAATCATTTAGTAAAAGTTCTTCCCTCTGTTTCTGATGTTGCTTAAGGATTTTATTTAGTTCTTCCTCTGAACTGGCGAATGAATATGAATCTTCATACGAATCGCTTTTTTGGCGCAACTGTCCGGGAATACCAATAATAACCTGTTCCTCTTCTTCAGTTAATTCTTCATGGTGTATAGCTTTTTGCATAGCTGTTTCATATAGCCTTTGCAAGTTTGGGTCGGTATAAATGTTATTATTATCAGAATCTGTAAATTGTGGTACTTCTTCTAATTCCGAAATTTTTTCATGTGCTATTTTTTTTCCAGTATTATTTAATTTACCGTATATTTCAATAATATCCTCTAGGTTATCATCATTTCCCATTGTAGTTAAAATGAAATCTCCAATGGTTTGTTCTTCTTTGCTTGCTTTGGGGTCGTAGTATTTTGCGGCTAATTCATCATAGTCATCTAATAAATCATAAACAGTAATATCCGTATTATCACATATTTTTTTTAGCATTTCTGGACTAATTTTATTATTATCTCTTCTAATCATTGCGTAAAAAGTATTTGTTGAAATACCAGTTTTCCTAGAGAGTTCTGCAACTGTTAAATTATATTCTTTAAGTGCCAATTTTAAATTTGTTCCAATTCCCATTATGCAGCCTCCTTACACAATATATTAAAACATAAAATCTTGCATATGTAAATAAAATCTTGCAAAAGCACATAAAATTTTTATAAGCTATTGACAATCTTGCAAAAGCACGATATTATACATACAAATCTTGCATATGCAAAGAAAGGAGAAATAAGTATATGGGAATGAAGTTAAACAGACAAAAATTCTCACTTGCCAGAGCGCGTGCTTGCATGGGGCAAAAGGATTTTGAAAAAGCTGGAATCCCTAAAGGCACATTATGCAGGGCAATGAGTGGAAGGAGCCTGAAACCGGAAACACTTGGAAAGATTGCAAAGGCTCTTGGTGTGGATGTAACTGAAATCATTGAAGACTAAGAAAGGAGTGCAATCATGCTATCAAGAGAAGAATTAGACCGAATAGCGGCAGCAGAAGAAAAGCGCCTTGGCGTTGGCAGCAGAGAGTTCATACAGTGTCACAATGAAATTATGGAGCTTATTGACAGAGCCAGAAGGAAAGGAGCGGCGGCAGATGGCAAAGCAGATCATGAATGTCAGGGACGTTATGGCAGTGCTGGAAGTGTCTGAAAGCAAGGCTTACGGAATTATCCGGCAGATGAATGATGAACTGAAAGCAAAAGGATTTATAACCATCCCCGGAAAGGTTTCCACTGTTTTTTTCGAGGAAAAAATATATGGCGTACACGCCGAGTAAAAAAGGAGGACAGATTTTGGATGATGAAATAAAAAAGCCGAGTTTCCTTGTTTATTATGACAATGAAGTTGTTGTATTGCGGCTTCCGGATAAAGAAGCAGGAAAACTATTTAAATCATTATTTCCTTATGGGCGAGAAGAAATTAAGCCTGACTTTGAAAAAAATCCTGCGCTTGCAATGGCTTTTGACATTTTAAGCATGACAATAGACAGGGATAAGGAAAAGTATGTAAAACGGTGCGAGAAAAATCGGGAGAATGTTCAAAAACGGTGGGATAAAGCTGGTAAGCAATCGAATACGAACGTATACGCTGGTAAGCAATCGAATACGAAACATACCGATAAGGATATGGATAAGGAAAGGGATAAGGAAAGGGATAGTAATATTAATTATCAGCAGATAGCTGATATGTATAATGAGACTTGCATCTCATTCCCCCGTCTGACTAAATTATCCGATTCTAGAAAAAGGGCAATCAGGGCAAGACTGAATCAATATACCATTGAGGATTTTAAACGGCTCTTTACAATGGCAGAGGAAAGCAGTTTCCTCAAAGGGCAGAATAACCGAAATTGGTCTGCAAATTTTGATTGGCTGATTAAGGATTCTAACATGGCAAAGGTGCTGGACGGCAATTATATGGACAGGAAAGGCGGTGGAGAGGTTGGAGCAGACAATCAAAGTCGGGGATCGGCAGCAGACTTCTATGAGCAGTTTCTGGGGACTGGCGACAGTGACTAAAGTGGAGGAAATCAAAACGGAAACATTAAGCGGCCTTTTGGTTTACCACAAGTATGAGGATGTTGGGTACAGCACACAGGCTATTTTTCTTGATGACGGAACAATATTGGATTCCCGTTTTGATGAACGCAGGAGCAGGAGCGGAATGCCGCTTGAATATGTGTACTGCACAGGGAAAAGTATTGACTGGGGGAAATATGGTTCTGAAGACATAACGCCGCAGAAAAATATTGTAAATGCCTTTGTAATAAATTTTGCAATGTTCCAGCGCGAAGGGAGGGGGCTGTATTTTTACTCTGACACGAAAGGCAGCGGTAAGACCATGATCGCCTGTGCAGTTGCCAATGAGATCCTTAAGACACATGACATATCCGTGAAGTTTATCAGTGTGACTGACTACATAGAACTTGTAAAGGCGAAAGATGATGCGAGTCGGGGAAACATAAAATCCATACTTGATGCTGGGTTATTGATTTTGGATGATGTCGGCGCGCAGGTGGAAAATAAGGAATGGATAACAACGGCATTGTTCCGACTGATCGACAGGCGGTATACGAACCATTATCCGACGATTTTTACAAGCAATGTGAGGATGGAGGATTTAAAAACGGATTCCCGTATATCGGACAGGATATATTCAGTGTCTGTCCCTGTCATAATGCCGGAAGTCAATGTAAGGAGGCAGATAGCGGACAAGCATACAAGGGAATTTATAAAAAATATAATGCAGGAATAAAAACGCCCCATTGATATTGGCGTATCAACAGGGCAGTCACAGCCGGAGCCGTACGCAACACAAGTATATAATACTACGGCTTTCCGGGGAAATTCAAGTAGGAGGATGATATTATGTATGAAATTATTGACGAATCTTTAAAACTGGCAAGCTGCAGTATTAGCGACCTGACACTCGAGCAGGTTTCTTCTTTCCTCTCACAATGGGAGGATGGGGCAAAATTGGGAACGCTGACATTGTTCTTCAATCCCGATACGGGATACCTTGTTTTGAACAAAGACCATTCGCAGTATGAATTTAATTTGAAACTAGCAAAGGCTTATCTGTCAGCAAGCGGAAAGGAGCGGGAAAAGTACAGGGAGAAGTTTGGTGGAAGGTTAGAGGAAAATTTTCTCGTTATGGATAATTTCAGAGAGTACAGCCGCATCCAGAGCGATTTAAGCATAGTTGAACATCAAGGATTGGCTATATTCAGTGACCATGTTACAAAAAGCGTACTGCGTTTACTGGAAAAGGAAGGGATTCCTACTTGTTTTTTGATGTCGCAGGCATACTCCTACGGGGTTATGAACGGAAAGCGCATGGAAAGGGCAAGGAGAAAGGGAGGGATGGCATGAAAGACGAACGAAGATTCAAAGAGGTTATTAACACCATAAAGGGAGCAGAGAAAGACAAAGACAAGTTCTGCAAGGCGGCGCGGATCGAACGACAGCCCATGAGCAATGAGCAGTTGAAGATGATTTTGGAAGCTGGCCTTTGCGCGCTGGGAATGATTCTGATATTCTTATTTTTCTTTACGCTGTTTTACCTGTGTAAGTGACCAAAAAGGGGCGCATCAGCCCTGTATGGCTTGCTTCAGGCTGTTATCAGGAGTCGGTTCGAGCCATACAGGGCTGAATATATAAACGTGGAAATAACGGCATGGTGCTGGTAAAATGAGGTGATGTATAGTATAATGGCAGTAAAAGTAAAAGTAAGCTATGAAAAGCCGCAGGAGCTTCATACAGTGATGGAATTGCTAAAGCCAATAATTAAGTCGTGCAAGACAGATAAAGGCGTTAACGTGCGATATAAACGTGCATATTTGGAAGTGAATATTCC
>CANRVD010000126.1 GCA_947643145.1 uncultured bacterium
TTTAATGAAAAGGGCATTTGGAAACCGGACAGCCGGGGGCTTGGCTTTTGGTTTGTCATAGAGTGGATTAACCTGCATGGAAACCTCCATATTGCAATGCCGCACAGGGACGAATACCTTGGTCGGTATATGACAGAGGATACGCAGAAACATCTTGCAGCATAGAAGATAAAGACGAAAAGGAGAGCAGTTATTATGGAAAAGAAAGAGGTTGTTCTGACATTTACAGTAGCGGAATGCGGGGAATATCACAATTTGGGCGAATACCATGAGGGTATCAGGACATTGGAGGAGGCAATATCGGTTTATAAAAAGATACCACCGGAGCGCATGAATGGTATTAAACCCCAACGGGCGATACTGCAAGGGAAAAGTATCATAGAAATCGTTGGGGTTGCTATTGGCATCAATCTCCATGTAAAAGGGACGGATAAAGTGGAGGATTCGCAGGCTGACATTCTTTCCGGCGATGAGATTGACATAGGCATTATCAGCCTTATGCCTGAATTTTGCGGCAATCCGCAGGTGCAGGAGGCGGTAAAGAAGTTCATCAGGCTTTTTCCTGATAAGGAAGTCATTGACTATTAAAAGGCAATATATAGAAAAAATGAAAATCGGAGGTTTGGAAATATGAACACAGCAGAACAGAATACAAAAAAGGGTATGGAAGAAAGCGACGTGATAAAGCAGTTCATGGAACTTTTAAGCCAGCAGAACATGGGCGAACAGTCGCAGGGATTTATGGAGATGTTCCGGTATGTGGCAGGGATGCAGTTGCAGCTCAGTGTCGTGGCAGACGAACTGCAGGGAATGAGGGAGCAGCTTGCAAAGTTGCAGGAGAGCCAGCCCAAAGCAGTCACGGAACGTCTTATGGACAAAGTGGCACAGCTTCAGGAGAAAGCCGCGAGCCTGTCGGAACGGCTTTCGGAAGTAAAAGACCGCCTGATGCAGACAGCGGCGCAGGCGGTCAGCGCCTTTAAGGAAAAGGGGAAAGAAGCGATGTGTGCAGTGGTACAGAAAGGTCTGTCCGGTATTAAGTCGGTGCTTGCAGGTTATCAGGAATTTCTACAAATGAACGGGAGGACGATTTGTTTAACGCTTTTAATAATGATGACGGAATGTATATAGGAGATGTTAAGGTTGACATCAATCCAATTACGCCGCAACAGACAGGAACTTTGGAAAGCTACCTTCCACAGGTGGAGGAATACCTTGCAGGCGTGCGTGAAGCAAGAGAGCAGGAGCCAAAAAGCATTTTCTATACGAAGATGTACGATGAACAGCGCTTTTATGAGAATACCAGCGGTCTTGACGTAGATGCGCTATGCAAAGCCTATGCGGAATGTGATAAACCCTTTGTGGAAATGGGACAGTATGGAAAGCGGATTTCGGAGGCGGATTATGCATACATTCAGCAGGGGGATAAGCTGTCGTTTTCCTTAGAATTTGATGCGGATAAGGACGAGATTATCCTGTCGGACGGGGAGCATTTTGAAACGAAAGAACTGACGGAAACACTGTTTCCGCAGAAAGCAGAGCCGGAAACAAAAGTGACGCTGACCGTGGCGGAGTGTGGGGAGTTCCATAATTTCGGGGAATTTTATGAGAATATTGAGACAGTAGAAGAAGCCATTGCGAAATGGAAACAAATACCGCCGGAGCGTATGAATGGTATCCCTGCAATCGGCATCAATATCCAT
The DNA here is from genome assembly GCA_947643145.1 of uncultured bacterium. Lineage (GTDB taxonomy): Bacteria > Bacillota > Clostridia > Lachnospirales > Lachnospiraceae > Butyribacter. Next base: position 1,701 of record CANRVD010000126.1, read on the forward strand.
ACGCCGGGGACAGAAACATATGATGATGTCATGACAGATATTTTAACGGGAAATCGGTTTGAACTTGATGTTTTGGATTATATTCCTGAAATAAAAGATAGTCCGCAAGCAATGGAAGTAATCGCGGAACTTATGGCAAAGGCTATGCCTTTGATGCCTGATATGAAGATAGATGGCGATATGAGTGTGGCTTTGGAGGCTAAAATATGGGAAAACAAATGTCGGATTTGACTCCTGCAGAACAGCTTGCGGTGGAGATAGACCGTTTTATTTATAATTATGATATGAATGTCTATCACGACAATAAGCAGACCATGACTGAAAATGTATCGGAGATTTCAGAAATGATCGGGCAGGGAGATGTAGAACACCTGACGGAATGGCTAAATGAGGTTGTCGCTATGGAAACTGCACCAAAAGAAATGCAGCAGGCAAATGAACTGCTTGAAAAGCTGGCGGAATACAAGCCCCTTGCGAAGATTGAGGAAATGGAGGAACAGAACTATAACATGGTGGATAATGTCCTGAATAACGGTGCCGGGGAGAAAGCTCAGAAAGAGGAGAACAAAAAGGCACAGGACAAACCTGCAGAGAAAATGTCCCTAAAATTCCGTCTTGCGGAGAAAAAGGCGCAGGTGGCAGGGCAGGGGCGTGATGAAAATTCCAAAAATCAACAGAGGGAGATGTAAGCTTATGAATATGTTGTTTGCAGTGGAAGAAAGTAGTTTGATCTGCATATTTGCAGGGGAAGGCGGAAAAGAGATCATAAAGGATATTGAGAGGACTTTGCTGTATCTGTAGGATGCGGATATGGAGATACTATCTGGCAGGGTGATCATAAAGCTACGAGATATGACCGATGAAGAATTTGCACGGCTTGAGTTTACAACAATAGAATAAAGACTTTTGGTATGGCAGGGCATAGTGGTATCTATGTCCTGTTTTTTTATGCTCAGCCTCATACAGAGGAAGTATGCCGCAGAAGAGGAGGCGAGTAGCGGAAGATAAATCTTCTCTACTTGATTGCCTGTTATCGATAGTAATTGTGTTCGTCGAACGATTGTAGAAAATTTAATGTATAATACACAAAATAACTGTTCTGTATATTATATATGTTGACAATAAAGGGTTTCCAAAGTGGAATAGATAGTCATACAATTCTATAATAGTGCATGTTATGCTTGCTATTATTCGTTTAAACGTTTATAATTAGTTTAAAATTTTTGAGGAGTCTATTACAGCATTGCACAAATAACAGTGAATACAGCGCCTGTTATTTAGGCAACGCTGTACTAGAAATGTTTGAGTATATGACTGTAAGGGAATCTGCAGAATTTTGGAACATATCTGTTCGACGGGTGTAGAAACTTTGTAAAGAGAATCGAATTAAAGGAGTGTTAAATTTAAGTAGAGTATGGCTTACGCCTAAAGATGCAGCAAGACCTACAGATGAGCGCTTTAAAATTTATAGTGGAGAAAAGGTTGCTGACGCTAATATTGGCAAACGAAAGGATAGTTATGGTGAAAAAGGTTTTAATAATAGATATTGACAGGGAGACTGCCAGTCACTTATATAGGTAGGTAAATCTGTCGAAATAATATTTGGGAAGGGGAACTTGTATATGAGCAGGATATTGTTATTAGAAGATGATTTGAGTTTGATTAATGGTCTTTCTTTTGCTTTGCACAAACAAGGATATGAGTTAGAGATTGCGAGAACTATAAGAGAGGCAGATGCAGCCTGGGGTAATGGAAAATATGACCTTTTGATTTTGGATGTTACGCTTCCTGATGGTTCTGGTTTTGAGATATGTGAAAAAGTTCGTCGAACTTCAACAGTACCTATTGTTTTTTTAACAGCATCAGATGAAGAAGTCAATATTATTATGGGATTGGATATGGGTGGTGATGACTATATTACAAAACCTTTTAAATTGGGAGTGCTGTTATCCCGGATCAATGCGCTGTTAAGACGTGCAGGTGATTTTAGCCGGACAGATACGGAAATTCATTCTAATGGTTTAAAGGCGGTTTTGACACAGGGAAAGGTTTATAAAAATGGAGAGCTTTTGGATTTGACGGCAGGAGAGTATAAGCTGCTGTGTCTGTTTATGCAAAATCCGGGTACAGTGCTTTCTAAAGAGCAGATTTTAGAAAAACTGTGGGATAATGAAGGAAATTATATAGATAACAATACGCTGAATGTCTATATCCGCAGACTGCGGACAAAAGTTGAGGACGATTCCAGCGATCCACAAATGATTTTGACTGTAAGACGTATGGGATATAAATGGAATATTATTTGATGGAGTATTTTTATGAAAATATTTACAAACAAAGATATCAAGACGCTGTTTATAGGAGTGTCTTTATTTTTATTTTGCAATACGGTTCTGCCACAAATTATATTATGGAGATTTCATAGAAATAGCTCGCCCGCTCTTTTTATCCTTTCCCTGCTTATGGGATGCGGGATTCTGTTTCTCTGCTTTTGTTACTTTCATAAGCAGCAGAAAATCATGGAAACAGCAGTGGCAGAAATAGATGATTACCTTATAGGAGATACAGATGCCCGTATTGAATGTGATGATGAGGGTGAAATGTACAAGCTTTTCCATTCAGTTAACACATTGGTGTCGGTATTGAACGCACATATAGAGAACGAGTTTCGGACAAAGGAATTTCTGAAGGATACCATATCGGATATTTCCCACCAGTTGAAAACACCGCTTGCTGCTCTTAATATTTATAATGGTATTTTACAAAGTGAAACAGAAAATCTTCCTGACTTAAAGGAATTTACCATTTTGTCAGAGAAGGAACTTGACCGTATTGAAAGCCTGATACAAAACCTGCTGAAAATTACCAGATTAGATGCAGGAACGATTATACTTGAGAAAAATTTTGAGAATGTGTCTGACATGATGCATGATATTGAACAGCATTTTGCATATCGTGCAAAACAGGAGCAGAAAGAGCTTATCCTTTCCGGAGATGATGATATTATGCTTTTTTGTGACCGTGA
>CANRVD010000127.1 GCA_947643145.1 uncultured bacterium
TTCCACTCTATTATAGCAGATTTTTAAAGACTTGGCCAAAAGACTTATTGAAGAGCATGATGGTTCCTTATTGCCCATCTGTGGTTTTTGTGTTAGAATAAAAATGTACTATTATTTGGAAAAAATTCGTAAACAGACGTAAACTTTTTCATAAAATGAGCCGATATTTCTATAAAGCCCTTATATTATTAAATTCTGCTTCATAAAACAGGTTTTATAGAAATTCTGCTACACATGCACGGAAGCAAAATCATTTGAAACAGGCGAATTTTTTAGCCAACAAAAATTTATTCAAAGGAGTGATATTTATGGCTAATATTTTTTGGAATTCATACTCAATAAACAACTTTTTTAACGCTTCATTAAACCGCGGAAATTCAACATTTGGAAGCTTCTACAGCAACCTTGGCGACGCTGCAATGATTAAGTCAGGCACATACAAAAAACTGATGAAATCTTACTTTAATGAAGCAAAATCAGACTCTTCAAGCAAAAGCACCTCATCTTCTGATTCTAGCAGCAAAAAAACGGATTCTTATACTTACGACAAAGATGGCAACAAGGTTCGCAATTCAAGAAAAAGTACTGTTTTAGATCAGCTTTTAGATCACAAGACTCCTTATGTGTCAAAGTGCAAAAATCCTTATTTGGACAAAATGCTTGAGAAGTATGACAAGAAGACAACTACTGCAGATGGTACTGTGACAGACAAAACAGAATCTTCCAAAACTGATACAGCAACATCTGGCACCAATACTTCCGAGAACAAAACGCAAGTATCAGAAGCAACCGCAGGCGCAGTTGTTGATGCATCTGTATAAAGCGTAACCGCGTAACGTAAAATAAATCCTCTGCATATACTATAAAAAACATATGCAGGGGAATTTTTATGTCTCATATCATTAAAGCCGAAACCCCATCCTATTCTGGAGATTTAACGGTAAGTGTTACTTCCTCACTGGGCTTTATTCCCATCAAAAATGCAACCATTACAATCTCTTACTCCGGCGACCCCGATTCTGTAATAGAAACCCTCACTACTGATGAGTCAGGACTGTCCAATACAGTCTCGCTTCCTACGCCCAGTCTCTCCCTGAGTACAGAGCCAAGCGAAGAGATGCCCTACTCAGAATACAATATATCTGTTACAGCACCTGGCTATGAACCTGTAAACATATCTGGAACCGAACTGCTGCCAGATGTCACAGCAGTTCAGCCAATCACTATGACCCCATTAGAATCAGAACCACCTGATGAAACAGAAGAAGATATTGTTATACCCGATCACACCTTATATGGTGATTACCCGCCCAAAATACCAGAGGACGAGATTAAACCTATGGATGAAAGCGGCGAAATTGTCTTAAGCCGTGTTGTCATACCAGAATATGTGATTGTACATGATGGTGTTCCACAGGATTCCACCGCCAAAAATTATTATGTCCGCTATACAGACTATATCAAAAACGTCGTATCTTCCGAGATTTACGCAACATGGCCCGAAAACACAATCTACGCTAACACCTTGGCAATTATGTCATTTACGCTAAATCGCGTGTATACGGAGTGGTACCGGAACCACCACTTATTCGTGGTAAAAAATCGTTCAAATTCAGCTTAAAGCGTATCACAATCTGCTCATCCGTCACATCAATTCTGTCAACAAGCTTATTTACTAACACGCGCTGTGTCTCTGCATCTGCATTCTGAAAAACCTGCTGCCATGTGGGAATTTTCGCCTTTAACTGCATCCACTCCTCCATCGTAAGCGCCACTTCCCTGATAGCTCCCCTCTTTTGATACACAAGCTGCTTTTGCTCCTCTGCCTTTTCTTTCTGCTTACGTATCACAGCGGCAAGCTCCTCAATGGACAATGCATATGTACCCGAAATTGCCTGCGGAATGCACGCCTCCATTGTTTCAATACCATCTGCTATTTTCTTTAATTCTTTTTCCAGCCTCCTGATCTCGGATTCCAATATCTTTCTCTCCCGGCTCTGGCTTTGCTCTATCACTTCAAAGATATCTTCTTTTTCCTGAAGGTTTCGGATATATTCCATAATACTATCATACACGATTTTCTCAACCCTGTCTGCCCGAAACTGCGTTACTTTGTCATGCGGTATCCCCAACTGCGCACTCTGGCAGCGGTATACAGGCGTCCTGCTTGCCCGCCGCTCACCTGTATCTTTCATGGTCCAATAACTGTATTTTATCCCATTCGTGAGTTTTCGTCCGCAATAGCCGCAATATATCACATCAATCAGCGACAGCATACCGCCATTTCTGCGCATGACCTTAACGCCTTGATTTTCCAATGTCTTGATATATTTATCAGCCCTGCTCCTGCGTTTGACCTGTGTCCTGTCCCACGTGTCTCCGTCAATAATCTGCAGGCTCCCGTCCGGCTCAACAGACTTTATCCAATCGTCGCTGTCCAGCCTGTGGTATTTCCCATTAATCCGCTCCCTGCGTTTATATGCCACATGTCCCGCATAAATAGGATTTGTCAGAATACTGGTAATCGTCCCGCTTTTCCACACGTCTTTAGGAGCCATAGTCTTATAATATTCATCCTCATTCAATACTTTCGATATTTTGGCAGAACCAAACTCCTTGTTCAGTGACAAGCTATAGATATGCCTTACGACTTCCGCCTGCTCCGGTATCACTTTCAATTGATGAAGCGCCCTTCCATGTTTGCTGAGTTCCCCCGACAGAACAAGTTCATAGCCGTATGGCGCACATCCTCCCATAAATCTGCCCTGCTGTACTAATTTCTGTGCGGTATCCTTTACGCGCATCCCTGTATCAGAACTGCTCTTCTGCGCGTTTCCAAAACGCAGCGCCAGCATCATTTGTCCCATGATATCATCACCTTCCGGTGAAATGCAGCCATCCTTAACGGTGTAAATATCCACGCCATAATTCTTTAATGTCATGACATAGGCGCCAATTTCCCACATACGTCTGCCTATCCTGTCATCCTTATAAGCAACCAAAATATCATACTCTTGCTTTTTGGCATCTTCCATAGCCTCCTGCAATGTATCCCTGTCACTGACTGCTGTTTTGTAACCACTTTTACTTCCTTCAAAATATTCTTTTTCATCTAACACCCAGTCGGAATGTTTGGATATATACTCCATAACAAGCCGGCGTTGTACTGATAAATCGCCATCTGCTTCCAATTGTTGATTGGAACTTACCCTCAAAAGCATTCTTACTATCTGCTTCTTCTGCATGAAAACCGCCCCTTTCAGAATACGCCTTTAAGCTGCTCCTCTAATTCCATCATGAGAATGGACTTCACAGACTTTTGAATCATCACAGCATCCTCGGATTCATCCGGAAACTGTAACACTACTCTAATCGTTCTGTTCCCACAATCCACATCCTTCTTTATCTCCTTCATACGCTTTCTCCCTATGTTCTTTACTTCCATATTATTTGCACAAAACTTGTCACATTCTAAATTTTTCATACCTGTTTGTCTCCTTTCCTGATTAAATAAACTTCACTGAGTTATATGCGTCCGGGAGGGATCGCTTTCTTTGCGCACAAAAAGAAGAGCTATTTTTCAAGCTCTCCCTGTTCATTGAATCACTTATCTCTCCTCAGATTATCTTTTTGTATATGAGGAGGATAATTTCTTATTTGATTTATATTTTAGTCTGCTGTCTTTATACGCTTCTCAATAGCTAAAAGCGACTCTATTGTTAATCCTGTGGCAGCTGCTATCTCTTCTATTGTAAGTTTTCCTAGTTTAATCATGCTGACCGCAAAATTTTTCCTTTCTTCCTGTCTGCCTTCCCACATGCCTTCCTGTCTTGCTTCTTCTTCTCTTTGAGCAATCACGTCTTGCATCAAATTTTCCATTGCCTTACACATAACTTCATCACTCCTTATCTTCTCATACAAAGCTGAATTGGCAGCGATACTGACTTCAAACACAGCATCCGCATTTTCCCTGTCTCCTTGATTCACCAACATTAAGGATTCTTCGAGAAATCGCCTTACATCATCTTCCTTCGCATTTTTAGAAAGTATCCTGAATGCACTGTGCTTTTCCGGGTCCAGCTGATTCATAACAACAATCTGAACATCAAACTGGACATTTCCCCTGACATAATATATACCCGGATATCTTTTTTCTATTATCCTGCCGGATTCCTCCAATGTCTTAAACAATTCCTGTGGATAAATATCTCTGAACAGGGACACTGTAACCTGTTCCTCCGGTATTTGGTTTACAGTCTTTCCAAGAGCCTTATACAGACAGGCATAACCTATTGTCTTAAAGAAATCATCAATCGTAAGTCCGTCATCCGGACTCTTATACTCGATTATATTATACCTTTTAAAAATTCTGCCCGCCTCATTCTCCAGCTGTATATCATCGCGTTTCCCAACTATAAGCAAATCCACCCTAAGCGGCTCCTTGCTTAAATTGTATTCTATGTTAAATTCAATTTCTGCCGTTTCCAGCCTGAATTCTAATTCTGCCGCTCCATAAAACCCCGGATGAAATTGAATCTTATCTGGTGTATCCATTGTCGTTCACCACTCCTTTTCTTGTATATATTATAACTTCACTTTTGATTTATTACAACCTCTCATTTCCGATAACTTCAATAAGTCTTTTGGCCAAGTCTTTAAAAATCTGCTATAATAGAGTGGAA
>CANRVD010000128.1 GCA_947643145.1 uncultured bacterium
AATTGATTGATACTATATACGTCCACGACAACAACGAGATTACAATTCAATTTAACTTTGCCGACCAACACAAGCGGATTGTTGAGTTTATCGAAAACAACCAACATAACCTTGAACTGATAAAGTCCAACAACGCCGTTTAATGATTAGCGGCGTGTTGGTTTCAAATCTTTAGGCAAAGTTGTCTATAAATCTATGCACCATTATGCCCCAATAACCCAAAAACACCACTTCCAACACAAAAACTAATATCATCAAGTGCCAGAACACCATTTGAATATTTCTTTGTAACATGACTAATTTCAATATTTGCTTTCATAAGCACCTCCGATTAACTACATGTGTAGATTTATAATTTTTAATAATACGGGTTATTCGTTATAACCCGCACTATATTCTATCCCGGTATTATAAGCCGGATAAGGATAAAAAAGTTCTCTGCTGAACCGCATAGAAAATACAAGCATGAGTGCCAAAAGTACAGACAACATAAACGCTGTCAATCCGTCCTTGATTTTTGATGTTCTTGCAGTAATTCTTTTAATTCTCCGTTTCGTTAAAAGAAAATCCAGTGCGCCTATTCCATTCCCCGGTTTTGCCGCCCGGACTGTCGAATATTCCAAAAGCCGGATAATGGCAGAAGCATACTCTGTCTCTGTAACCTTTCCCCGCAGGATTCTTATAGTGTGAAAATCGCAATCTGTTTCACAATGCAAAGAAAAATTTCTCTTGGCAATCCATGAAAGAGGATTCATCCAGTTTAGAATACAAACATAATCATAGAGTCTTTCCAAAAGGGCATGTTTCCGTTTTACATGGGTCAATTCATGGAAAAAAACGGCTGATAATTCATTGTTTGTCAACTGCTCTATGATTCTTTCATTCATAATGATTACCGGACAAATTACGCCAGTAACACAAATAGGGTTATCCAAAGTTCCACAATACAATCTGGGTACGTTCTTTAGCGGGGTTGCCGCCGCACATTTGGTATAAATATTATTCAGCCGTTCATTGTTACAAATCTGATAACGTTTAATTGCCCGTTTTGCCAACATAAGACGTATCACATCATGCACAATTAAAACGCCGCATCCACACGCCCACAAGAAACTGGCAATGCGAAAACCATTTATCCAGTCCTGTATTTCTGGCGATATTAAAAATACATCCGGCGACAGGAATGGAACGACAAAAAATATCATGCCGCAAAGAGAGAACCATAACGGCAAATTACAGCGGAGAACATGATTAACAAAAAGCGATATAACAGTAAATATACCGCCAATAGCAGATACAAAAATAACTGCATTAAAGATGTTACCTAATATCTGCATCTGTTTTCTCCTGCTCGGCAATTAAGGTTTTTAATTCGATTAATTCCTCGTTTGAAAGATTACCATTTTTTACAAATCCCATAACCATTTTGGATAGAGAACCGTCATACACACGGCTTAAAAAATTACGGCTTTCTGCAAGCTGGCAATCGCTTTCTGACACTGCCGGATAATATAAATATCCTTTCCCCTGTCGTTTCGTAGACAATGCGCCTTTCTTTACCAGACGGGCAAGATAAGTCTGAATAGTTGTTTTACTCCAATCAGTTCCCTTTAATTTATCCAATATTTCGGGAAGTGTCTGCGGAGAATTGTTCCAAACAATTTTCATCACTCGCCACTCTGATTCTGAAATAGAAATCTGCTGTTCCATGATGCACCTCCGTTGGTTGATTTCATGTAGTTTTATATATTCTACCATTAAAACTACATGGCGTCAACCATTGCAATTAACAAATAATTGGTAAAAAAATGTGTGAATGAATGGGGATTCCGTAGTAGTCGGCATTGTTGGAAATGACAGGTTAAATCTATCGTATGCTTTGAGATTCTATGGTCTGGAGACAATCATGTTACACCTGCTCCACAATTCGTCCTGATACGCAAATACATTTTTATCAACGGTTCTCTCGACAAATCCAACGCTCTCATAACATTTTTTCGCGGCGATATTCTCGTCAAAAACGTTCAGTTGAACCGCTTCTGCCCCGGTAATCTGAAAGGCGTATTGCAATGCCAGCTGCAGCATTTCTTTCCCGTAACCATTTCCGCGTTTTGTCTGGTCAATGATTATGAATTTCAGAAAACCGGTATTGCCTTCGGTGTTGACAGAATAGCAGAAAAAGCCCACCGGCTGCCCGCTGTTCTCGGTTGCCACATAAGCGTTGTCCGTCCATTCCGCCGCGTTTTTCTCTAAAGTGTCATGAAATGATTCCGGGGTTATGGGGTAAGGAAATCGGTTGGCGCTCCATAGGGCGTGGGTTCTCTCATCGGCAATCCAAGTGGATAAAAATTTATAATCTTTGTCCGGTATGTACGGTCTGATTCTCATAACTGCAATGTCCTTCCTTTTCCCATATCTTAGCATGATGCAAATAGGTTGACAATGCGGCATGTAGAAATGATATAATTCTGATAGTGACTATTGGTATAGCGGCTATAGCAAAGGAGAAAACATGGCGTCTGTCACAACTTTAGGATTAGGAAAAACGATGGAAAAGAAACTTCATGCAGTCGGTATTCATTCAGCGGAGGAGCTAACGGAAATGGGAAGCAAACAGGCAGTTTTCCGGCTCAAGGAGCAGTACCCGGGCACCTGCGTTGTCATTCTCTATCACTTGGAAGCCGCTATCCGCGGATGTGGGATTAAGCAGCTTGAGGATGATTGTAAAGCGGATTTGAAGGCATATTTTAAGCAGTTATAAATGGGAACGCGTGAAAGGAAGACAGATGAACCACTCTGCAGATGTTGTAAAAAAGGATATCGCTGCCATATTAGCAATCAGCATTATCTCAGCGGCATTGTATCTTACGCTGGGTGAAAAAATCATGGATTACGGGCGTGACTTGTCGCATCCCCTGTTCCTGCGGTTTTTGCCGGTTCTGCTGATACAGTTCGGCATGTCCTGTCTGGGCATACTGATTGTCCTATTGAAAAATAAAGAAAAGCTTTCGGCTTACGGTCTGGTTCGGAAACATATCTGGCAGTCGCTGTTCGGCTGTCTTCTGGTTTCCGTCCCGACGGTGGCATTTCTTTTTGCAACAAATGACTTACATGGTTTTTTACCGTTTCAGGGCATGTTTTTGACAAAGGAAATTTTAGGCGCGCCGCTGCCTTTTAATGTGATTGGTTATCTGGTGATTGCATTGACGTGGGGATTCGGAGAAGGTCTGTTTTACATAGTTTTGGCGGATAAAATCAATCTGTTGTATCAGCCCGGCAGATTTTTTGACAGGGGCGCTTTTGTCTGTGCAGTTATAGCTGTTTTGATTCATGGAATGATTGGGTTTGACTTTGTGACTATATTGGAAACTTTGGCAACTATCATACTGATGTACGGCTCTCTGGTGATTCACCGGCGGACGGGAAACGCGTGGGGAAATATACTGATATTTTTTGTGGTCTGGAACGCGTTATAAGTTGTATCCTTAACGTTTCAAAATCCCTTCAAACCGGGCAAGTCAAAGGGACTCAGTCTGAAGGGATATATATATAAAGGGGATTTTTAAAAATTAGTCAAGTAAATTTTCCTGATTAATTCCTCTGTTGCGAAATCAACAACGAAGGTGCCGACTTTCTTTACATTCAAAATGGAATCTCCGGCAAGCAGTTTCATGTTTATTTCGCTGGCAGTGTCATAGGGTGTCGGATTCGTGCAGCTGGAAAGGCAGATTGCCCAGCCTGCGCTGGGATTTTTCTTCGGACCGTTCATTTCTGCTATGGCACGTTCCAACGGACCATATTTTTCATGTGCCTTAACCAGATACCGGTCCTGCACCCATGCTTTGTCGTTTACATGTACGAAAGTGTTCCAATCCTTTTTTATCAGACATTCGGAATCCCAAGAACTTAAATTAATGCCGAGCCTTTCTCTGGGAAGAGAATAATCATTATCCTTATCGGTAAAGCGCCGGACTAATATGATTTTGCCGCGTACCTCGTCCAAGCAGGGGATGCGGTCCTGCGCCCAGAGACTTCCGTTTGCAATGTATTTTCCGATATGATTGCACAATCGTGAATCATTGTAACCGTCTCCTTCATTTTTGACTTGAAAAATCAGAGTTTCGGTCGGATAATGCTTCAAAAATGTTTTCCCGGCATCGATCAGCTCATCAATGGTAAGTAGGTTGCCGTGGTCATTTTTGCAAAAAGCGGATGAATGCTTGATGTATTGTGTGGTATCTTTAGAGCCGGCAGCGCAGCGTATATCGAAGTAGCGCACACCTATATTCATTTGCTCCTGTACAGAGAGGGACTGGCACTGTAATTTTTTGGAGTTTTCGACATTTTTTGTGCCGCAGTCGTGTGTTCCGGGGATGTTTAAAAGCGAAAGCTCCCGGTGTCCCTTTATTTCTCCCATCCGGTTTGTTCCATTGATGTTACCCATGTTAAAGTCCTCCTTTGTTTTTTGACTATATTTATGTTATATCAAAGATATAAGCAGTTAAGTGCTTATAATGCGCTTGCGCATTATAAGCACTTGTCAACCTCAAAGTTATGCGATAAAGTGTTTTAAATAATAGGTAATTGTTAAATGTTTTTCTCTTTAGCTGTGGATAACTTTCTGCTAT
>CANRVD010000129.1 GCA_947643145.1 uncultured bacterium
GGAAAAACGATTGATAAAGTAAAGAAAGAATACATGGAGAAACAACAGTAACTTTCAACTTGTCTAAATGGGCAAAAGGGATTTGTGGAGGGAAAGTTATTTTATGGAAAAATTTTTAAACGATGAGAGTAAGTTTTTTGAAGTTGCTTATTATGGTTTGAGATTAGAAATTGAATTATTTAGTATACAATATATTTGGGATAAATTGAAAACTCTTGAACAAAATCAAATTATTTTCTCAGCGGAGCGTTTACAGATACCTAAGCTAAAATCATTTGGGTCATTTAAAGAAATTTATACTGATGCGGATGGCAAAGAAAAATATCACTTTTTTGCATATATTAAATTTTTTGTATATGAAGGTCAAAAATATGGATTAGTAGGCGGAAAGACAAATTATCCACATCCAGATATACGTTTTGATTACAAAAAAGGTAAAGAAGCTGCTCAAAAAGATAAGCGAATTGCCCGAACTTTTTTAAAAAATCAAAACTTTAAATGGTCTGATGAAATAATTATTGTAAATCATGAACCATTTCTTGATTGTAGAGAAAAGGATGAGCAGCAAGCGTTGTTTTTAGAGAATTTTTTACAGCGACAGTTTAATTTATTTGATAGCTAATTATTTGGAGGAGGACACCTTCCTGTTGGGATGATGTCCTCTCTCTTTTTTAAAGCTGTGAACCACACTGTTTTACAAGAGTCCTCTCTCCGTAAACACTGTTTTGGCCGCAAATACAGCATTTAACACTTTTGGAAATCCTGTATATGGAATACACTGCAAAAATGTTTCTATCACTTTTTCGGGAGATATTCCTACATTTAATGCGCCACCAATGTGTACCTCTAACTGCGGTTCGCACCCTCCGGCAGTAAGCAGGCTGGACAGGGTTATCATTTCCCGTTCTTCTGTTGTCAGTCCTTCCCTTGTGTAAATATCGCCAAAAGCAAACTCGACAATGAATTTTCCTAAATCGGGTGCTATGTCCTCAAGGGATTTTATGACATTTTCGCCTCCTTTGCCGTCAATCGCCTTTAACTGTTCCATGCCTTGTGTAAACCTTGTGTTTTCCATTTGATTTTGCCTCCTTTTTTGATTACAATAAGAGCATATTACTTAGAGTATAGTGTAAGTCAAGAACTTTTTCAGGAGTGATTTTTATGAGGATTGGAGAGATAGCAAAAGCAGCCGGGATCAGTGAATATACCCTGCGGTATTATGAGAAGAAAGGATTGATTCGGGTAAGGCGAGATGATGCTGGCAGACGCTGTTATGATGAAAGTGATATTGAATGGATAAAATTTATCAAACGCCTGAAAGACACTGGTATGCTGCTAAAGGATATTAGGGAATATTCAAGGCTGCGGTATGAAGGAAATATCACCATGCCGGAACGTCTGGAAATGCTTGAAAAGCACAGGGAGTATGTGCTGGAGCAGCAGAAGAAATGGGCAGAATATCTAAGCAATCTGGACGATAAGATTGCCTTTTACAGGGATTCAATATTATGAGGAACATAAAGGGGATTTGGAAGGAGAAGTAGCATGAGTGAAATTCACAGGATAAAGTGTGGAAACGGTAATTGTTATATTGTCGAAAATGGAGTTGATGGAATATTAGTCGATACAGGTAAGAAGGAGTTTGCAAAACGGGTGATGGAGGCGTGCAGACAATATCATGTTAAACTGATTGTTTTGACACACGCACATTTTGACCATGCAGAGAATGCGGCACAAATATCAAATGCCTTAGGGATTCCCATTGGAATGAGTGAAAAGGACTGCAATCTGATTCCGTCCAATGCAAATCAGGGACTTTCCGCAGAAACTTTTTTTGGGAAAATTGTTTTGTCGGTTTCCCTCAAAGATTTTTCAGTGCGTACTTTGGAGAAATTTAAGCCGGACATATTTTTGAAGGATGGGGACAGTTTATCAGGCTATGGAGTCAATGCGAGTATTATTGCTCTGCCCGGACATACGGATGGTTCGATTGGTATTGATGTGGAGAATAAAGGTTTTATAGTGGGGGATGCACTGATGAACATGTTTTATCCGACCGTATCAATGCTGTTTCATGATAAAAGTGAAATGTTAGACAGCGCAGGAAAAATCAGCAGGCTCGGCAATCGGACCATATATTTCGGACATGGTAAACCGGTGCCTAACAAACAGTGGGTAAAACAACGGACGGTACGCTCCACGCACTGAGCGTTGTTTCGTAAGAAATGGCCCTTTCAGGCCATTTCTGTAATGGAAATATTCGAAATCAGCACAGGGCAGGCATGAATTTCGCAAATAAGTACAATCCATCTTCGCCAGCATTTACTTCATGTGGGATGCCGGCAGGGAAAACAGAGATTACTCCCGGCTCATAAGCGATTGCTGAGCCTTCGTTGATGCAGGCGCCGTTTCCATCGATTACCTCGTGGGTTTCTAACTGTGTTTCATGAATGTGTTCCCCGATGCTGCAGTTCGGAGCGATTCGTACCAGATGGTAACTGTAAGCGCCATTCGTTTCTTCCGATGTCAGGATATGTTTTAACGCTACGCCTGTAAAGTTTGGATGTTCCCTCCACGGAATGTTACTGAAGTCTTTTGTGGCAGCAGGGGTGATTAGTTTCCCATTGTTAAAGGTTTCAAACGTATTCATAGTTGATGTCCTCCATTTTGTTTTTATATTGTACCTGTGTTTACAGTATAAAAATAATGGAGGATTTTTGCTTGTAAAAAATTGCTGTCTTAGTCAGAGTGTTTTGCTTGAAGCAAGATATTCTGTAGGGGAAATCCCAACTATGTTTTTGAAAGCCCTGTCAAAGTGGCTCTGGTCGTAAAATCCCGTATCCATACTGGCCTCGGTTACGGATTTGTTTGTAAACAGTAAAGTCTGTGCTTTGCGGATGCGGTTCTGGAGATGGAATTTATGGGGCGTCAAACCTAAGTTTCTTTTACATTTGCGGATAAGGTAATATTTGCTGATATATAAATCTCTGGCAAGACGGTCCAGTGGCAAAGAATCTGAAAAATGATTCATCAGTCTGTCACATAGGATGAACATATCATTTTCCATAGCCGCAGGGCTATTAACTTCTTTATGTGTATCATGTAACTCATATACATAGGAGACAGTCTGGAGTAAGAGTTCTGTCTGGAGCTTTGTTATCCGTTTTTGAATTTTGGGGGACAGTAGTAGCATTTCCAAAATTTTTATGCCTTTTTGGGAACTGTAATTCTCTATAAAAGATTTATCCATGCAGAGGGATACAAGGACGGAAGTGTCAGTAAGGCTCACTGCATGGGGCATAAATGGCGGCACAGTAAAGAAATCATTTTCCTTTAACAGCAGGGATTTATTTTTCAGTGTGGCGGCAACACTGCCTTTTATGCAGAGGGAAATGATGTAATGCTGTGCATGGTTGTGGGAAGAAAAATTTTTATTTATGTGTTCGGACAGCACAAATTCAATCGGATATTGAGTGGAACGGAAGTATTTCATTGGCAGTTCTCCTTGCGGTTTCGTGTTTCGGATAAATAGTTTTCGCCCCAGTCGCACAAGGCATCCAGTATGGGGGCAAGTGTTTTTCCATATTCTGTGAGGCTGTATTCTGTCTTTGGTGGCACCACAGGATAGACCACACGGTTGATCAGGCCGTCCTTTTCCAGTTCTCTTAATTGCTGGGCAAGCATTTTATCCGTTGCCTTTGGCATTTTGCGGTGCAGTTCGCTGTACCGTAGGGTATTATTCATTAGATGCCACAATATGACTGCTTTGTATTTGCCTCCGATCAGGGAGATTGTTGCCTCCACAGGGCAGGTGAATCCGCTGCATTGTTCCGTCATGTTTTATCTCCTTCATTTTTAGTATTTCTGGGAGAATGCTGATTTTGCATTCTTCATGGGTTTGAAGTTCCACTTCAAACCTTACTTACTTTTTGGGAAGTATATACCCAAAAAGTGCATTCTTGTCTATTTATCTGTTCCTGATATAATTATATCATAAGAAACCAAAAAACGGTTTCTTATAATCAGATTTACGAGGCAAAAACAGCCTCTTTTATCAGAAGAAGAACCATCTTCTGATAAGCTATACTATGACCGGTCAAATTTTCAAGAAGGAAAGGAAGGATACGAAAATGTCAGTATTAGATACAGCAAAGGCACGTTCTTCTGTCCGTGCCTATACAAGGCAGGCAGTGGAAGAAGAAAAGCTGCAAAAGATTTTGGAGGCTGCCCATGTAGCGCCAACAGCGGCAAATATGCAGCCGGTACGGCTGGTTGTCGTGAGGAGCAGGGAGGGGCTGTCGGCAGTTTCAGAATCGGCAAATATTTATGGAGCCCCGGTAGCGGTTGTGGTATGTGCAGATAAAAGCAAGGCATGGAAACGTCCATTTGACGGCATGGTTACGACAGATATTGATGCCTCTATTCTGACCGACCATATGATGCTTATGGCTGCGGAGCTGGGACTTGGCAGCGTATGGATTTGTTATTTTAAGCCGGATGTACTGAAACAGGGGTTAGACCTGCCGGAAAATCTGAAGCCGGTAAATATCCTTGCATTAGGATATTCAGCAGAACCGGAGGCAGACAAAGACAGGCATAGCCAGACGAGAATACCGATGGATGAG
>CANRVD010000130.1 GCA_947643145.1 uncultured bacterium
TGGGAAAGAGGGGAAAACCATATACCGGACGCTGGATGAAATAAAAAAAGATGGAACGATAAATATCGGTGTGTTTTCTGATAAAAATCCATTTGGCTATGTAGATGAAAATGGAGATTACCAGGGATATGACGTTTATTTTGCGAACCGGCTGGCGAAGGATTTGGGGGTAAAGGCAAATTATGTCTCCACAGAGGCTGCAAACCGGATTGAGTACCTGCAGACTGGAAAGGTGGATGTCATTCTTGCCAATTTTACGGTAACGGATGAACGCAAGAAGGAAGTTGATTTTGCACTGCCATACATGAATGTGGCATTAGGTTTGGTCAGCAGAAATGACAATGTAGTTAAGAGTCTGGATAACTGGAATAAGGACGATAAAATTATCATCATTTCCGGAACGACTGCTGAGACATATCTGACAGAGAATTATCCGGATATCCCGTTGCAGAAATTTGATTCCTATGCGACGGCAAAAGAGGCTTTTGAAAATGGAACGGGTGTTGCATGGGTAAATGATAATACGGAAGTGATTGCATTTTCCTTGCAGAATGACGGTTATACAGTTGGCATCCCAAGTCTGGGCAGCAATGATACGATTGCACCTGCAGTAACCAAAGGAAATACTACGTTATTGGATTGGATTAACGAGGACATTAAGAAATTGGGAGAAGAGCAGTTCTTTCACAAGGACTATGATGAAACGTTGACGGAAACTTATGGGGATAAATATAAGGAAACGCTGGTCGTGGAAGGTGGCAAGAGTGAATAAACATAGTTTATTCACTCAACAAGTTTGTGCTGTGGGCAACTCAAACATTAGCGGATTAGCTGCTTGCATTGCTCGCAGCATTACCGCAAGAGCACAGAGTAATTCCAGATGGGAGGTGTTATGGTGGATTTTGCATACATAGAACGTGTTTTGCCCTTATACGAACGTGCGGCCGTTTTAACAGTACAGTTAGGAATAGAGGGGATTTTGCTGTCAATCGTTATCGGTCTGGTCTGTGCATTAATTTTGTATGAAAAAATTCCGGTGTTGCGGCGGTTTGTGATGATTTATATAGAAGTCAGTCGCAATACACCTCTTCTTGTTCAGTTGTTTTTTATGTATTATGGTCTGCCAAAAATAGGGATTGTCCTGACATCGGAGGTTTGTGGTGTGGCAGGTCTGGCTTTTTTGGGTGGGAGTTATATGGCGGAGGCGTTCCGGAGCGGTCTGGACAGTGTAGAAAATATTCAGCGGGAGAGTGCATACAGCCTGGGAATGAACAGGATGCAGGCGATGCGCTATATTATATTGCCGCAGGCTGTTTCAACAAGTATTCCGGCATTTTTGGCGAATATCATTTTCCTGCTCAAAGAAACCAGTGTATTTTCAGCAATCAGCCTGATGGATTTAATGTTTACGGCAAAAGATTTAATTGGTTTGTATTATAAGACAACGGAAAGCCTTGCACTGTTAGTGGTATTCTATCTAATGATTTTACTGCCGGTATCCATCGTGGGGGCTGTCGTGGAGAGGAGGGTGCGCTATGCCGGATTTGGGGCTTGAAGTTCTTATGAAAGGGAATAATCTGCTCCGGCTGTTTGATGGGCTTTGGATTGCAGTGGAAATCAGCCTGTTGTCCATTGTAATCAGCATTCCTTTGGGAATACTTTTGGGAATTTTAATGACAAGAAAGAACAGGCTGGTTCGGTTCTTGACAAAATTTTATCTGGAATTTATCCGGATTATGCCGCAGCTGGTACTTTTATTCCTTGTGTTTTTTGGGACTACCAGAAGTATGGGCTGGAATCTGCCGGGAGAGACTGCATCTGTCATTGTATTTGTCATGTGGGGGACTGCGGAAATGGGGGATCTGGTCAGAAGTGCACTGCTCAGTATTCCCGGGCATCAGTATGAAAGCAGCAAGGCATTGGGATTAAGCAGAAGACAGACCTATTTTTATATTATTTTACCGCAGACACTCCGGAGGCTGATTCCGGTATCCATCAATCTGATTACCCGTATGATAAAGACTACCAGCCTGATATTGATGATTGGTGTTGTGGAGGTGTTAAAGGTAGGACAGCAGATTATCGAGGCCAACCGCATGGTAAGTCCGAATGCAGCGTTTGGGGTTTTTTTGGTGATTTTTATTTTATATTTTGTCGTCTGCTGGTCTGTCAGCATGACAGCCCGATACTTGGAAAGGAAATGGAGTTAGCATATGGCGGATACCGTATTAGAGATTAGGAATCTTGTAAAAAAATTTGACGGACACATCATACTGAATGATCTGGACATGAATGTGCAGGAGGGGGAGGTAGTCGTAATATTAGGACCAAGCGGCTGTGGAAAAAGCACCTTATTAAGGTGTATTAATGGATTGGAGGAAATACAGTCCAGGAGTGTCAGAGTCCAGGGGAAGGAAATATCCGGAACGAAGGAAAATGCAGGCCTTTTGAGACAGAAAGTGGGCATGGTTTTCCAAAGCTATGACCTTTTTCCACATCTCAGTGTGCTTGGAAATATCATGTTGTCCCCGGTCAAAGTGCAAAAGAGAAAAAAGGATGAAGTAAAAGAGGAGGCGATGGAACTGCTAAAAAAGGTGGGACTGTCTGATAAGGCAGACAGTTACCCCAGGCAGTTGTCAGGCGGGCAGAAACAGAGGGTGGCGATTGTGCGTGCCTTGATTCTGCACCCGGAAATTTTGTTGTTTGATGAGGTGACTGCTGCGCTTGATCCGGAGATGGTCAGGGAGGTGCTGGATGTCATTTTGTCACTGGCAAAACAGGGAAAAACGATGTTGATTGTCACGCATGAAATGCAGTTTGCGAAAGCAGTCGCAGACCGGATTGTATTTATTGATGAGGGTAAAATTATGGAAGAGGGAACAGCAAAAGAATTTTTTGAACATCCTCAGACAGAACGTGCAAAAAAATTTCTGCACGTGTTTTCATTTGAGGATGTCCGGTAGGCGGTGCATTTAGGGTGCTGCCAGGTCTGCGAGTGTGATGCCATAAAAGAAATCATGTGATATCTGATTAAATTTTTTCCACATGGCTATGGTGGGGCAGGCAGATGCCCTGTCACAGGGTTCTGTTTCCGGAAGCAGACAAGATACAGGGGCAAGCTGTTCGCCTACGGCTTCCAGTATTTCGCCAACCGAATAGTCGGTAGCATTGCGTATAAGCCGATAGTCGCCGCCTTTGCCCCGAAGGCCGTGAATTAGTTTATGCTTTACCAGTTGTTTTATAATAATCTCCATATATTTTTCAGATATGCCCTGTCTTTCGGAAATATCCTTTAACGGGGTATATTTGTCTGTATCCTGCATGGCAAGGTCAATCATCATACGAAGAGCATAACGTCCTCTTGTTGAAATCATAGGTTTCCTCCTTTTTCTCAAAGTATAACGTACTTATGAGGGAAAATCAATACGTATAAACCTATTAGGCTGATATGTATTTTGCCGGCAGGTAAAAGATGGACGGAAGAAATTGTGAGAAATACTTGTGATATGGATGATATTTACGGATTATTCCATGATACTAAAAAGGAAGGAATGGATGATATGACACTGACACAATTAAAATATGCTATATGTGCAGCCGGAGAACATTCAATGAATGACGCAGCAAAAAAGCTATATATTTCACAGCCCAGTCTGTCAGGAGCGGTTGCCAGTCTGGAAAAGGAATTGGAGATACAGATTTTTAGCAAGTCGAAAACAGGTATTTCCCTGACAGCAGAGGGGGAAGAATTTATAGGGTATGCAAGGCAGGTGTTAGAACAATATGAATTGCTGGAGGCAAAATATGTTACCCAAAAGGAAATGAAACAGAAATTCAGCGTATCCCTGCAGCATTATACATTTGCGGTTCAGGCATTTATTGAAACCATCAAACAGTATGGGATGAATGATTATGAATTTGAAATATATGAAGAGAAAACCCATAGGGTAATTGAAAATGTAAGGAATTGCAAATCAGAATTGGGGATTTTGTATTTAAATGATTTTAACAGACAGGTATTACAAAAAATATTTGCAGATTACCGTTTGGAATTTCACCCGATGTTTGATTGTGGTTTGTATGTCTATATGGCAAAAACGCATCCGCTGGCAGAAAAGAAGCGAATTGAACTGGAGGAACTTATGGAGTATCCCTGTCTTTCTTTTGCACAGGGAGAGCTTAATTCCTTTTATTTTGCGGAGGAAGTTTTAAGTACGGTACCCTATAAGAAATTGATAAAAGCCAGTGACAGGGCAACCCTTTTGAATTTAATGATAGGGATTCAAGGATTTACGATTTGTTCCGGCATTATTTGTGAAGAACTGAATGGTACGGATTATGTTGCGGTACGTCTAAATTCCAGTGAAAAGATGACAATCGGTTATCTTACACGGAAAGATATGCATATTAGTAAAATTGGAATGGATTATCTGGCGGCACTGGAAAAATTTAAGGATAGAGTGATGCTGTAAAACTACACAAAAAAA
>CANRVD010000131.1 GCA_947643145.1 uncultured bacterium
GTTATGATGGTGCAGATGCAAACAGTTATCAGAAAAATAGTTAGTTGTTGTGGCGCTTTGGGCAAAATGTTATAATATGCATGTAAGTTGGTTGAAAATTAATCTCATAGGGGAAGTTTTTGGCTCTGTAGTGTGGTAGAGATTTAGAAGCCTAAAAGTCTATTTAAAATATGGAGAGGAAAATGTCAAACTTAGGAGGGTATGATAGAAATAGCTTTTATGATAGTAATGGTGTTGCATATTTAACTAGATTTTTACAGCAGGAGCATAGAATAAAGGGGATTATACAAAGTGATGATAAGATTCCTAATTTGGATGGAACGATTCAATTGCTAGAATGGATTTCTAAAAAGAGGGCGATTCCCAGACAGATATTTCATGTGCAAGTCAAAACAATGAATCATGGATATGAAAATACAAACAAAAATCATCATAGAAGCCAGTATAAGTATTCTGTGGATACAAAAGTATTTAACGTTGTAAAAGAAAATATTACATTTGATCCAGTATTATTATTTTTGGTTGACGAAAAAAAGGAGAAAGTGTTTTGGCGCTATGTGTCGGTTGATTTTGTGATGAGTCTGGACTTGCATGATGAGGAAAATAAAACTATTTACTTTAATGACTCTGATTTAATAAGTAATCTGACAGAATTTCATTCGCAGCTTGTAGAAATTCATGAAGAAAAAATAAGGATAAGTAAAGATATTAATAAGAATATAATTACTACCAATTTAGCCAGTAATAAAGAAATATACGCAATGCTTCAGGAAGAGTGGAGTTATTTGGATCGTTTGCTAAAAAGCGATTTAAAGATTGTGACAGATTATATGTATCCTGATACATGGAAATTTGGTATAGCGTTTCAAGAAGGTGAAGAGTTTTCTTCAATAGGAATATATCATATTAGAAAAGGTAACAATGATACTTTTGTCAAGGAGTTTAGTACAAATAAAGAAAAATGTTTTACAGTATCGCATTATAAAAAGGATAAAATTAGTGTTAGAGAGGTATTAAATGAGCAGATAAGCTTGCTTATTAAAGATTTTTTTAAACATGCAAGAATCCCGGCAAGATATTTGCCAGATATAGTACTGGAGGAGATTGCATTTCAGTTTTTAGATTTAATAGCAGAAGCCTATGATGAAGTTGAAGATAAAGAATTTGTTTTGACATATTATAAAAGGCAGGAAAGCGTACAAGAGGTTCGAATATTATGGAACGTACTTGTTCTATTTGCCATAGTTCAAAATGAAAATCTGATAAAACAATATGCGATTCATAAGAATATCAGAGTAGAGATCGATCCACTTGGTATGCTGCTAACTTGTAACGTGGCAAATAAAAAACTGGCAGTACAAAAGTTCGAAGAATGCCTTTATAAAACAGGGAAAGAAGATTATGAACTGCCATACCCTCTGGCATATTCTGAAAAGCATGCTTATGAATTGTATGAAGATGTGTTTCATGAATTAGAAATAAGGAAAATCAAGGAAATAAGCAGAGTATGGGAACCTAAAAAGTATAAACAGATGTTTGAAGAATATGATAATTTGAACTTAAGAGGGTTCGATAGAATTGAGACAGGATATTTAATTAAAGATATTTATTCTAATTTTGATAAGCTTTTGAGAGAACTTCCAAAGGCATACAAGGATACGAGCAAAAGGGTCTGGCATGAAATGGCGAACGAACGTATGCTTCGAATGAAATATTCCATTTGTTATGAACCATCGGATACTTCATTTGCTTATTATAAATTAGTCAGAGATGCATTTGAATTTGATATAGAAATTAATGAGTATTCAGTGGAAGAATTAAAGGAATGTGTTGGAAATGGCGGTAGTTTGGAGAAATATAATGCCAGAGGTATTTGTAGTAGCAGTTTTTATAATTCTTTTGGAATGAAATTTCCATTATACAGCCATATATGGTATTTGTTGAATTTGGAAATGTGGAATAGATGTAGTGTTAGAAAACCAATCTTGGATATAGAGTATATTTAATGTTTGGCGGAGGACGGATTGATGGGAAAACGATTTGTTTTGTATGAATTTGGAGATGTTGATATTAATACAGTATGGTAATATATGGCTGAGGTGATTGCTTGGAAGATATTTTGAAAAAGGATGGATTGTCATTAGAATTATTGGGAGACTTATCCTATCAATCAGGACTGGGAATAAGGCTGAAGAAAAATCTTCACTATTTTGACAGGGAAGCATTGTTTGAAGAATTAGTGTCAGTAAATAAATGGTATGATACTTGTGAGCTACTTCGTGGGGTGATCATAGATTACCGTATAAAAAGTATCCAGTCGGCAATGATGAAATATGACAGATACTATCCAGACCATCAGGCAGCAAAGGTATTCAATGATATGTTGGGATTTCGGACTCTTTGCGACAGCTATCAGGAAGTAATGGACATAGCGGTGTTAGACAGGATACGAGTGGCAGATATGACTGGTGGTAAGGCAAAAGATGACGGCTATCGGGGAGTTCATGTGTATTTTCAAATGAGTAGTTTTCACTATCCGATAGAAATCCAGTATAATACTTTTTATGACCGGCAGCTGAATAACTGGCTTCATAAGTATGTATATAAAAGAAAATATGATAACCATGTAGGAAGTTTGCTGCGACAGGCATATGAAGATGCCAGAATCAGAAACGAAGATGAATTTAGGGAGGTGTTGAAAAATGTGCTATCTGATTGCGAAAAAGTTTAATGATGCAGGATGCCTTGCGTTACAGACAGCGCACGGTCAGCATTTGGCAGATTTTAAAGAAAAGCTGATGGAGGCTGTTGGCTATGAAACGATACAGCTTGTGACAATCAGCCGCCCGTCTGCGTATGGAGAGTATGAGCCATATCATTTTGTGGAGACGGAACAGGAGTTTGAAGAGGCGGTAAAGAATATGTGAAAATAATTATGTTTGACGAAAGTAAGGAGGCACATGTACCGAGACGGTAGCTTGTGTGGTATATAGATGGATATGTACTGAGCATATAATAAAGACGTATTTGTGCTTAGCCGCCGATCAAGCCGCGAAGCTAGTGAAGATGGGGGAGAATTGAAGTGTTTCATGAAAAAGGTGAGAATAACGGTACTGAGAAAGGAATTTTATAAGGATTTCGCAGAAGCCTATCTGACAGAAGGGGAGCAGGTCGAGCAGGTGTAAATTTGGGTGTAAAATAGGGCAGATTACTATTTGCACAGAAGCCTGAGTTGGTGTACAATATACGATATGGTTGAAACGCATTCTTGCAGGCTGGCAAGAAAATAAATCGATTTGGCAAAGGCGTCGTAAACGCCTGAGCGGAGGAGGATGACGTGAAGACTATCGCGTGGAACAGGAGATTTGAACTGGGGGTAGATTTTATTGATAAGGAGCATAAGCAGCTCTTCGCTACCATCAATAAACTGCTGACACTCAGTGAGAATGAAGACAAAAGAGAGTGGGTGTGCAAAGAGGGCATTAAGTTCTTAAAGAATCATACGATCGAGCATTTTGAGCATGAAGAAGCTTATATGCGGTCCATCGAATACGCGGATCTGGAGATACATAAACGCCTGCACGACGATTTTCAGAATAATACGCTTGTTTCTCTGGAGGAGGAGCTGGTGGAGACAAATTATTCGGAGGAATCCATGCGCCATTTTCTGGGCGTAAGTATCGGGTGGATGGTAGCGCACACGCAGACGGAAGATCTGGCAATCGCGGGGAAGAAGATGAGCAGGTGGAATAAACTTCCGCATGATAAAGAGATCGACGCGCTGGAGCAGACGATTGTCCAGCTTATTTCGGACGTATTCCAGTTGAAGGCGAAAGCCATCAGCAGACAGTATGGCGGGGAAGACATTGGAAAGGTGATCTGCTGCCGCTTTGTATACAAGGGAAAGCAGAAGGAAAAATGGGAGATCGTGATGTCCTATGAGGAAACGCTGCTTCTCAAGGTGATCAGCGAGCTGATGAACACACAGTACCTGAAAGTGGACGACATGGTTATCAATATCACCCGTTATCTTTCCAGACAGCTTTTGGAGAAGATCAGGGAGTGCTTCCCCGATATGCAGATGTTTGAGCTGGAAAGCGAATCCCTGCTCACGCAGGAGCAGCTTGTCAACTCGTTTGACCGGGTACACCCTGCATGCAGCCTACTGTTTGACACGGGTGCCGGGTATTTTGCGTTCAGCGTGACCACCAACGACTCTATGCAGGGGAAGATTGTGTCGCCGATCAATGCGCAGAACGCCATGGGGCAGATCAGAAAATATCTGGACGGCGAGATGCGGAAGAAACAGATCCTGATTGTGGACGACTCCGATTTTATGCGGAGCAATATGATCCGTCTCCTGGGGAAAGACTATGAGATGCTGGAGAGCAATTCCAGCATTGCGGCGATTAAGACTATTACGGTCAACAGACCGGATC
>CANRVD010000132.1 GCA_947643145.1 uncultured bacterium
GGTGTTGTTTATAAAACTTAATGAAATGGGGGCCGCAAACAAACCACCTGGTCCGCATTTTTTTTTGCTGGGTATAGGTTTTTTTTAATAATTTCGGTGGGCTAAAATTAAAAAAGGACACGACGATACCTCCTTGATACCACCGTATCCTTAAAAAAGGGCGACTTTAACACACCCTCCGTATTCTGATTTTTTAAAGAGAAAACGGCGGTTTTGATTTTATAAGTCATAACCGCCGCGTTCTATTGAATAGCCGCGTAGCGGTATTCAATGAGGATTATTCAACTGTTTCAATCGACTCTACAATGTTCATTCTTGCAATAGAGCGTAAAGGGATAGCCGTTGCCAATAAACAAGCAGCAATAGAAATTATTGCAGCTTCAAGAATGGATAGATAAGGAACGGCAAACAATTGTAAGCTGTCTGTTGTGGCAGCATTTACAAATGTTGTGCAAATATATCCCAGTATTCCGCCAACAATAGACGCGATAATTCCGTAGTAGGCTCCCTCCCACAAAAAAGTCTTATAAAGGCTGCTTGCACTCATACCGATTGCACGTTGCATACCAATTTCAGCAATACGGGTATGAATATTGCTGTAAACCGTATTGATGATGTTCAGTATTCCAATAAGCCCTATAAAGAGGATTAATCCCCAACATAGCATTTTGATTTGCTGAAAACTTTCTTCAAGCTGTGCAGCGGTTTGCAGATAAGAAAGCCAGTGGCTGCCGGGATTTTCTTTGCACCAATTGTCTAACCATGTTTCAAATTGCACATTATCCGCATTTTGTTTTAAGCTCGGATAAACTTCCGAATAGTGATTGTTACCTGTTAACAAGCCGTACATTTTATCATTCACGATAACCTGCACACCATTTATAAAGCCGTCATTGTTAATCAAAACAGGAGCATCAGCGATACCAACGACACGCAATTCATACCCATTTACTGATATAGTATCGCTGTACTCAAAATTTTGGGCTTCTACTGCCTGCCCCTCATAAGAAAAGGGAATAGGATTTTTTACAATGCAGGCTACACCAGAAAGTAAATCTGTTTTATCTTGTTCGGATAGTCCGGATACATAAGCAGATAAACGAATATCGTCTACGCCTGCAATTTGGAATGATTCCCACGATTGCAATTTAAAATCAAGTTTTTATCTTGCGTATAAACTGATAATTTCGTTGTTGATAAATCTTCAATCATTTCATTTTCGCGGATTTTATCTATACTTTCCGGTGCAATTCCAACCGTTTCATTTGTAACTAAATAGTCGCCCAAACTCATATCTTGCACGTCGCTGCTTGTATCAAGAAGTGACGTAAAGCTCTGCAAAGATACAAAAACTGTAATACTCATAACTAATGAAAGAATGGTAATCGCCGTTCTGCTGCGTCCGCGTTTTAAGTTCAGCCTTGCATAATAGGCTTCAAAGCTATGAATAGTTTTTGCTTTCCGTCCACGTCGCTTAATTTTTACACGTTGCCCAGACATAGCAACCGTAGGAGAAACATGGGAAGCATATCGCGCCGCAGGAAAAGCTGCCAACATAGCAAACAGCAAAGTGATAGCAACACTTACAATATAGATACGAATATTATTAGAGCTTATATTACCAATCATAGTGTTAAGCTCTGTGGTACTGTTTGCCATAAACAAGTCGGGATTTAAAATGCCTGTTGCTGCTATTAAAAATGCCTTTGCAGATAATGCACCAATCAGCAAGCCGATAGGAATACCCATACCACATAAGATGAGCAGTTGGAGAGAAACAACCCGGTAAATCTGTCCTCGCGTACTGCCGATTGCCCGGAGTGTTCCATATTCCTTGATACGTTTTGTAACGGCTATTTTTAGGATATTGTAAATGACCAATCCGGCGGCAAATAGAACCAGTGTGCCAACCATAATGCAGGCAAATGTCATAAAAGAAAATCCAGTATCCATATCAGAGGTTCCAGCTTCTTCATAAGAGATACCGAGCGCGTCCAATAATACCCAGTTGTATTGTATATTTGATTTTTCAAGTCCAATTTCGTTCGCAAGCTTGTCGATAATATTCTGAAACTGTGCTGTATCTTTCGTTTTGAAATCGGTTGAATAAAGTAAATAATCCTCCGGCAATAAAGCGGAAGCCGTTCCCTCACCTAATACCGCGTCCAAACTTCCCGTAGAGTAACCAATATAGTTACTCTCTAATATACCGCAAATAACAAATTCAGCAGAAAATGAATATGGGGGCAATGTTCCGTTCATAAGAGATATTTCTTCCTGTAACTCAACTGTATCGCCAATATCAATATCTTCCCCAAGATATTGTAAGGCGTTTTCGGGCAACGCAATTTCAAAAGGAGAAGTGGGCAAACGTCCCTTTTTTACTTTGTTAATAGCGGGATAAGCGTCTAAGGCATTATCCAAATATTCACGCGCATACAAAGTTAAACTGCTGCTGCCGAGTTTGACATATCCGACGTTAATCAAACTACCGACATCATAGAGCCGGTTATCGTTTTTTAATTGCAGCATTTGTTCTTCTGTCATTTGATGAAATGTAGCATAACGGTCGCCATTTAATGAAGCAGCCTGTTCCGTCCTCATTGTCTGTAAAATGCCAAGAGATTGCCCGATAGCAGTTGTCATAATGCTTGACAGAATAGCTGCTATTAGGATAAGGGACGCCATTACTTTTTGTGCTTGTAGTTCTTTGAAAGCAAACGATAAGTAAGATTTCATTGTGCGCTCACCTCCGCAAGTTCCCCGTCAATGATTGTAAAGCGGCGGTCTGCCATTTCTGCAATGCGCGGGTCATGGGTAATAATAACAAGTGTCTTGTTCATTTTTTCACGAATATTACAGAGCATTTTCATTACCTCACTGCCACTTTTGCTATCAAGGTTTCCAGTAGGTTCATCGGCAAAGATAATGTCCGGCTTTGCAATCAATGCGCGCGCAATCGCTACGCGCTGTTGTTGACCACCAGAAAGCTCGTGGGGTAAATGGGAAAGGCGATTTTCCAATCCCAGGAAAGACGATAATTCTTGCAGATATGGCTCATCAATTTTCTTTTTGTCTAAAAGCAAAGGCATAATGATATTTTCACGAGCTGTCAGAACAGGAAGCAGATTAAACTGTTGAAAAATAAACCCAATTCTTTGACGGCGAAAAGCCGATAACTTTTTATCGTTACCATTATGAATGTCGGTACTGCTATAAATCACGTTGCCGGACGAGGGTTTATCCAATCCGCTGATGATATGCAGCAACGTACTTTTGCCACTGCCAGACGGTCCCATAATCGAAATGAAATCGCTTTCAAATATTGTCATGGACACATGATTAAGGGCAATAACCTGGCTTTCGTTTGTCCCATAGATTTTTGAAATATCGTTCACTTGAATTTCCATAAAAAAACTCTCCTTATCTGTTGATAATAAGGAGAGTATATAGGGTAAATCTCAAAAATTCCTCAAGGTTATTGAATTTTTAATGTGACTGAAACAGTTGCACCGATTTTATTGTTCTTGATTGATATGCTGCCGCCATGCCTTTGGCAAAGAAGATTACAGGTATATAAACCCATTCCAAAGAGCCAGGGCATGAAACAGTTCATGGCTAATTAAAGGGAACAAAAAGAAAGGAAAAGCACAATCCAGACGGTATCAGCGGCAGGATACAAGAATAAATTGTGATTACACAAGATTGGTGCTATAATAAGAGAAAAGTTCCTGCCGGGGCAGCCGCCCCGGTGGTATGGATAGAAAGGCAGGAAAACAATATGCACATCAGCTATAAACCACTCTGGCACACACTGTTAGAGCGTGATATGAGGAAAGAGGATTTAAGGCTTGCTGCTGGTATGACAACAAATATGATTGCCAACATGAGCAAAGAGGGAAAGCACATCAGCATGGATACATTAGCCCGTATCTGCGAAACGCTGAATTGTGAGATTACCGATGTGATTGAGTTAGTACCAGACGAGCCTGCTTCCACAGGAGGTAAGGAACATGAGCGAATTGAAACCAAGAATAACGGAAAACGGAATTGATTATATCCTTGTTGGAGATTACTATATCCCGGATTTGAAGCTGCCGGAGGAACACCGCCCTATCGGAAAGTACGGACGGATACACCGGGAATATTTAAGAGAAGCCCACCCAGCCAGATTGAACACATTGATACTGACCGGAGAATTGTGGACATATCTTGCAGACCTGAACGAACAGGCACAGGAACGGTTAGACACTATCATGGAACAGCTGAAAGCTACCGAGGGCGTGACAGAGGAATTAAAGCGTACCTGTCAAATGGAATGGGTACAACGATGTAATAACATCCATAACCGGGCAGAAGAAATTGTTTTGCATGAGATGATTTATTCATAACGGTGTGGTA
>CANRVD010000133.1 GCA_947643145.1 uncultured bacterium
CGGAAATTTTTGAAGCCTTATAGAACAAGGGGTTCGAGTTTCCGAGAGCACACCGATATTGTACGGGGTGGCGGCAGTGATATTCAGATTGTAAATGACGCAATGAAGCGGTATGCAGCCTCTAGGGGAAAAAATATTCATAAACTGATGGAGTATGCGAAACAGTTGCGGGTAGAACCCACGATACAGCGTTATATGGAGGTACTGTTGTGATAACCAAAACCAGATGCAGCTTAAAGCATTCAATAAGGATTTGGAGGATGGGATATTATGTCGGGAAGAAGTTTTTCTTACCATGAACAGAAGGAAACCGATTATACCTTGCAGCTTATGCAGCTTTTAGCAGAACTGCCGCCGTATGCAAAGGATTATTTCCGCGCCGCGGAGCAAAAAACAGGCGCAAAGACCCGGTTATCCTATGCTTATGATCTGCAGGTGTTTTTCCGTTTCCTGATAGAGAAGAACCCTGCGTTGTCCGGAAAAGACATAAGTGAGATAACGCTGACGGATATTGATATGCTGGCAAGCAATGACATTGAGGAATATCAGGAATACTTAAAATATTATGAGTCCGGCAATGGAGAACAGCGCAACGGAGCGTCCAGCATTGCAAGGAAGATGTCCTCGCTGCGAAGTTTTTTGGGCTATTATTATAAGAAAGAACTGCTGACAAGGAATGTTGCAATGCAGGTAGATATGCCAAAGCTCCATGAAAAGGCAATCGTCCGCTTAGAACCGGACGAGGTTGCCATCATGCTTGACAATATCGAAACCTATGAAAACCAGCTTACCGGAAAAAAGCGGGAATTCTTTTTAAAGACGAAAATCAGGGACATTGCAATCATCACGCTTTTTCTTGGCACCGGAGTCCGGGTGTCGGAATGCGTCGGCCTTGATCTGAAAGATGTGAATTTCCGTGAGAACAGCATACGCATTATCCGCAAGGGTGGAAATGAATCCATACTGTACTTTGGTTCCGAGGTAGAGAAAGCCCTTTTGGATTATATTGAAGGTCCGCGGGTTACGGCTGCCGCGCAGGCTGCTTCCGGCGAGGAGAAAGCCCTGTTTTTTTCTTTGCAGAAGAAGCGGATCAGCGTACACGCGGTACAGAATCTCGTTGAGAAATATGCGAAGGAGTTTGTTCCGCAGAAAAAGATTACGCCGCACAAGCTCCGTTCCACCTTTGGCACGAATCTGTATCAGGAAACAGGGGACATTTATTTGGTGGCGGATGTTTTGGGGCATGCCGATGTGGGGACGACTAGGAAGCACTATGCTGCAATGAAAGATGAGAACAGGCGGAAAGCGGCGCGGGCGGTGAGGCTGCGAGAAAGCTAGTTATTGGACGTTGAAATGGCGGAAAATTATGAAAACAAAGTAATCTGCAGAGAAAACTGGCTGAATCGTTATGATACTATTTTGGATCAGATACAGAAACTTCCACTCAATGCAGATGCGCAGGAACTGATTTCCAGATATGACAATATATGTGCGCTGATAGATAGACTATGTTTGGAGATAATAGATGAATTGCCTCTAACTATGAATTAAATCTGTATTTAGTTCATAGTTAGAGGCTGCTCTCTATTAAAATAAATCCTGAAATATTTTTACCCTATTTTGACATATGCGTGCACGTCAACCGGATTAACCCATACATGGAGAACCGGACGGTCTTTATAATGCTTCAGCAGTTTACGATCCCAAGGATAGACGGCTCCGCCGTTCTTGCTGTATATGGTTATTGTGCCATGCTTGTATAATATGTCGTTTAATACCATGTCCTGTTCCTCCTTTTTTTGAATTGCGCGTTCCTTCATCAGAAGCCATGAAAAGTGAATTTTGTAATTGCGGATATAAAAAAACACCTGAGCATAAGCCCAGGTGCGACCTGATGATACATATTAATAATTGCAGTGGTCGATTAATAGCTTCTGACCAATTACACAAGCATACCTAACAAAAAGCGTTACAGTTAAATCTTCATTTGTCTTATACAGTTTGAAGTTCTGCAAGCTGTTCTACTTCTGCCACACTGAGTTCAGAGCATTCTGCAATTTACTCAATTGTCAGCTTTCCCATATTTAGCATCTTGATAGCTGCTTTTTTCTTCATTTCATCCCTTCCCTGATTCAGAATGGTTTTTGCTTCTGTTTCAATCAATGCTCCTCTCATCATATCACCTACACCTTTCTGCACATTTTCGTATTTCTGTGATCGTAAGAAGCGGGATATCAGACAATCTATAAAAGGCTTGACGAACTGGCACAGTAGGAGTAATCGGAGCATTGGACAAGCGCACAATTATCACCTATGCATTTGCGCATAAAGCTCTTTCTACTTCGGTAAATTCTTTTTCGGTATAGCCAAATGATAAAATTTGTTCTTTTGTGGCGCCAGCCTGAATCATTCTTTCAATAGCGTTAAGGCGCTCTTTTTCCATACCTCGCTCCAAAATGGCTTCCGACCAATTACACATAGTCTGCATCCTCCCTTCCAGTTCGGTTGTCATTATCATTCCAAATTCCTCTATAAGTATACGCTTCTTCTCTTCCACGCTTATTTCGGAAAGCAGCTTCTCCAGCATGGAAATCAAAGTATTTTGGGAATCCTTTATGTTTTTTCCAATTCTTACGTTGATGATGATGCCTCGCATCAGATCTAAGTCATACTTATTTTTCTTACTTCCAAAAACGGTATTCCTTTTAAGGCTAATCTCTTCAATGGAATCACCGTCTTCGCTGTTGCTCAAACATAGCCATATGCTACGGACTTTTTTCAAATTATCGTAATCACTGTGAAAAAATTCAGTCTGTTTCTGCGCGGAAATCATTCGGGCAAGATAAAATAAAATTCTGTTCTCCAAATGATACCCTAATTTAGCGGGATCTGACGAACGTTGAGCCTCTAAATTTATCAGAAATTTCATTTCCGTTTCAATATGATATGCCGTAAAACGGATATCGAAGACAATTTTTCCTTCTCCGGGGATATTATCCTCTGTGTTGGCTGTGTTTACGCGTCCTAAATTTGAAAGCCCCGCATCTAGCGGTCTCGTTTCGATTTCAATATCCTCTCCGATGCTGACCATGATATCCTCGATTGCCATATCCTTAAATTCCGAAACGGCATACTTTAGAATCCGTGCCAGTATCTGTTTGTCTGCGAGCAGGAATTTTATGTTTGTATCATAGGAGCTTGAAGCATTTGCCGCTTCAACCGCCTGTGCTAAATTTGTATCTGCCATTTTATCTTCCTTTCTTCTGTGTATGCTTACAATAGCAGGCCTTTCTTAATCTGCCCAAATCCCTGTTGCGCTGGTTTTATTATACCTGACCTGTGCAATAATATCAATCTTTCTGCCCGTGAAATGTTAAGTCGATATTTGCCAATTCTTTTTAGGCGTGGAAATAATTAATAATCTTCCCTATGGATTTTTCCGGACAATCAGTTCATCTATATGTTTGCCAAGCAGAATGCTCAGCGAATAGAAATGATCCAGTGATGGAAGCGTCTGGCCTTTATACCATCTGTAAACCGGCTGCGGACAGCATAAATGAAGGTACTCCTGTATGTATTTTACATTGAATCCTGTTTCCTGAATTGTTGTTTTCAAAAGCTGCCCTGTTTTTTCCATATCAATACTTGCATAATTCATAATGCTCCTTTCCATGACAGGTATGGGAAAATTTATCCATGCTCAAGCCAAAGCTGCATAGTTCATTTTCCACATCCATGCATATAAGAAAAGCACCCAAGCCAAAACCTGGGTGCAGCCTCACAGATACATTTTCGCATGTAGCAACAGGAAATTAGGCCGTATAACTCTTTTCTTCCCTTGTTGCATTATCCCGGATTAAAACACGCGGATATTTTAACAGAAATTCGTCTTTCTTTTTTAAGGCATTTTCCATGTCTTTGCACGTATAATACCAGCCAAGTTCCTTTTCGTTGCTGTCAAAGGCGCTTACTCTCATACCCTCCCAACAAAAATCATCAAGATTGGCATTGACGTAGGCACTTTCTTCGACGATAAAATCCGCGAGAAGTTTTGCCATAATGTGCATGGCATCCCCGCTGGTTTCAAGTGTCTTAAAGGTTCCCATCTTATTCCGTTTTGTCCTGGCATCTGTGTCTGTTTCAATCCATAAATCCAAATAAATCCCTTCGTTGCCGCCATAGTCTAGATTGTTTCTGAAGCTGTACTCATAAGTTGTGATAGGCTCTGGCGTGCTTTCCGCAAGCGCGTAATCCAGAATCTTAGGATATAGTCCCTTTTCTTTTAAAATATTGCAGATTTTATCAAATAAATCTGCGGTTGTCATTGGTTTATTCATTTTTATAATCCGCCTTTCTGCGAAAGGCACCAATGCGTCATGAAACGTGT
>CANRVD010000134.1 GCA_947643145.1 uncultured bacterium
ATATGGTTGCTTACCGCTTTAGTAATAGGTATAATCCTCGTTCCAGACCATTTTGTTCAATTCTATAGGATAGACTCTGAACTACATATCTAACCATTGAATAAAAGCTGTTTTATCTGTACAGTTATATCCCGCATTTTTATAAAACTCTAACGTCTTTTGTTCTTTTGAACCTGTCAGCAGCATCATCTTGTAGCAATTATTATTTACAGCTATGGTTTTTGCATAATTTAAGCATTCCGTAGCATAACCATGCCCTCTATAGTCTGCATGAGTAACAACATTTTCCACAAATGCATACGGACGTATGTTTCTTGTTAAGTTTGGAATAATCACACAAACGCACGAAGAAACAATCTTTCCGTCAACAATATTTACAATAAGATGATGATTTTTATCTGCTATAATTTGACTCCAAATGACCGATAAATGTTCTGACTGTTCCGGAACATTCTCTTCATGCAAATACAAATATAAATTCAACACTTCCTGCAATTCTTCTTGTTCCGCTTCACGAATCATTCTTATCACCTCAACTCATTTATCTCCGTCATAAAATATTTAATCCATAAATTTCATTATAACGAAATTATTACATTCTGATTTCCGACTTAAAATACTGTTCCTGAAACTTTATCTGCTCCATGATTTCCTTCTCACTAAAAGAAAGATTTTCAGGTGCCACCCATTTTTCTTCAACATCATCCAATCGGTGTACAACCGCAATAATCTTTCCTGTAAATTCTTTAACAGCTTCATTTACACCAATGATATAAGCATCCTGCTCCTCACCATCCGGAGCCATAATGCCTTCGATATATCCGTAGTTAACAGGATAATACAGGTCTTTATGTTCCGGATGATAACTTCCAAGCGGTCTGTCAACGATGACTTTTACAATCTCTCCAATCATTCCAGCCTCCTTTTCTGCAAAAACGTTCAAACCGTCTGATGCGTCTGTCCACATCGCGCTGCAGTGCCTTTGTCAGACGCAAGTCCGGCTCATACCAGATATTTTTTAGTTCCAGCTTTCCCTGCTTTTTATCATAAGCCATTTCTATCCTGCCTGCAAATCTGTCTCCATAGAGAATCGGCAAGACATAATAACCATATTTACGCTGCTGCTTCGGCGTATAGATTTCCCATTTATAAGAAAAATCAAAAACTGCTCCTATAAGCTTCCTGTCCCAGATCAGATTATCCAGCGGTGCAATAAATTCACAGCGCTTTTTCATCGGGGGATTTTTCAATATAAATTCTGCAAGTCCTGCATCCTCCCTGCGGCAATACAACGGCTCCCCAATCTCTTCCACTTTTACTTCAATAATCTTCTCTTCTTTTAACAGCATCTCGAATATAGCATTTCTCTGTGCAGCCTTAAGTCCCTGTATACCCAGCCATGCGTCAGAAGCACGGTTCCACAAAAGCCCCACCGAACCAATGCGCTCTGACACCAGCCATTTTCTATAATCAAAATCCGAAGGAAAAGGCTCTGGTTGATTCAAAAACTCTTCCGGAATGCAATTTTCAATCAGATCATAATATTTCAGTGTTCCGCTCTTATGATGGATTCCCAGTTCTCCGACAAAATACATATGTTCCAACGCCGCTCTCGACAACCTGGTATCACTCCAATACCAGGAGACCTTTCCCGCTATGTCCAAATCTGCGCTGCACAGTGGTCCCCTCCGTGCAATTTCCTCACGCACCCGTTCCTGTACTTCCACAATTTCTGTATGGCTTCTCTCCCAGCTTCGGTGAGCCTGCCGCTCCCGGTCAAAATATTTCCAGTTCTCAATTGGAAGAATCGCAAGATTTTTATCAAAATAGTCCACCAGTTTCCGATCGATATATAAAAGCTCATAAAGCATCGTCTTTTGATAGTCTTTGATTCTGGACTGCAAAACCAGATCCGCATTTCTTCCACAGACATCCACCGGATCAAACTGAATGCATCCTGCCTGCCGGATAAAAGAAAGGATGCCTTCTTTTCCAACAAATTTATAATCCCCCAGCAAGCCATGCTTTAATAACAAAAACTGCCGCGCCTGTTTTTTCGTAAAATAAATTCTGTCCATTTGCCCTCCCACCGCTAATACAGAAAACGGCAGAACCCGTCATCATACTGCAGCAACAGAATTAATCCATAATGTTTCCTATTTCTTATTAAGAACCCAATAGTATTTATACTGAGTGCCATCATGTCCGGTCAGCGCCTGATCTGATTCTTCAAACCCCAGTTCCGCCAATGCCTGAATACGTTCTTTTGCGGTTGGCACTGCTTTCGTTGCCAGCATCCGGCAGGAAAACATTTCAAACGCCGGAGTGCCTATCTGTTGTAAAATTTCCTTTATCACATCTGCTTTTTCGTAATCACTTCGCAGATCCAGACGCAGCAGCCCGCAGTCTTTGAAATAATCCTCAGAATCCCTGTGGAATAATTCAACCGTTCCTATAACTTCTTCCTCTTTATGGTTGAAAATACCCCATCTCACAAATCCTCTTCTTTCATACTCCCAAAGCCAATAGCTGACAGCCTCCCTCATTCTTTCCAGGGATGTATAATGGAAGTCATCCCCACCGCAATTATCACTATTGAAAAAAGGAACCGCCTTCCCGTCCGAATAAACCTTCAGTAAATCCTCCGCATCACTTTCTGCGACCAGACGTAAGCAGTATTTTCCATCGTCAAAAACCGGGCACTCCTGATACACGTCCTCAAAAGTTCCCTGATCTCCAAGTAACACTTTCACAAATTCACTCATCTTATGCTCCTCTCTTTTTTACCTTCCGCCATACGCGCAGAATACTCCATGTGCCATAGAACATCTCCATCCTACCATACTTCTGCGACAGCTATATGTCGTAATTAGATAAAAATTTTTGAGCAGTCTCGATCAGTTCATTTCGGCAGGCTTCCGGAGAAATGACTTCCACACGGTTTCCCATACTCAAAAGCAGGGCTTTCCACGAGCGTTCTCCAGGCGGAACCTGAATCCATATTCTTGATTTTTCCTCCGACCATTCTTCTATTTGGCTGTCCGGAAAGTACTCTTCCATCAGGCACGTATCTTTCTTATCAAACGCTACCTCCAGTGTAATACAAGTTTCACCATATGCCCTGTCTGACTGCTCCATAAGCTCCTTTACCGCCGGATGCTTTCTGTCAGACTTTTCCGATGTAATTTGAGGCTTGCGGATTCGTGCAACTTTAAAGGTACGATACGCCTCCTGTGGAACAGACCATGCAAATAAATACCATGAATACCATTTATACTGGATAGCAAGAGGTTCAACCAACCGCTGTGTTTCTTTTCCCTGCGCATCCCTGTAGAAAAAATCAACCAGTGCCTTTGTCTCAATTGCCCGTTTCAGCATCTGATTCACTTTTTGCACCTGTTGATTCTCCATGGCGATTCCAAAATCAAAAAAGATACTCTGTTCCTGATCCCTGTCCAAAAGTGCATGATACTTTTCAATTAAACCTGCCAGCGTTTCATTTGCATATGAGGTTGCCAGGCTTTCCAGTGCCTGCTGAATCAACTGCTGTTCTTCCTGGTGGATATTGCAGTTTCTAACCTTATACGACGGCAAAATGGAGTATCCTCCACCCTTTCCCTGATTGGAATATACAGGAATCCCTGCTTCTGCAATACTGACCATGTCTCTCTGTATGGTGCGAACAGAAACATGGAGCCGTTCTGCCAGGTCTCTGGCGGATACATTCTCATGATTCAAAAGATAAATGACAATTTTCAACAGTCTGTCTATTTTCATTTGAACAGCTCTCCCTAATGATATCGATTCGCAGTTTTTGTTTTAGCCCAATCAACTGTAATTTTAATGTTTGTCATTTTTCTTCAGTCTTATTTTGCCTGTTACTTTTTCTACTACCAGTTTAAAAACTTTTGTACGGGGCATTACTGCCTTATTGAACGAAAATTCTTCTTGACCATAATGCTTCATCAAAATATATAAAGCATTGCACTTTTCATCATCAGAAAGCATTTCAACACGCCCTTGTCCAATAACACTCTCATATTCCATTGTGCAACTTCCGTGTTCAACCTCTGTCACTAATTTATGTTCACAATCCATTTCAAAACTGGCTCTATTGTCCTTTTCAATTAAATCATATTTTGTACCCTCCATAGCTCCATGAAAATACAACTCGATTTTACCTTTTTTTATACACATTCCAAAATTAAGTGGTAATATATATGGGTAGCCATTATTATTTAAGGCAATTCGGCATACATCACATTTTTCCATGATAGCTACAATATCTTCAAACTCTTTTACTTCCCTATCTGAACGACGCATTTTTACCTCC
>CANRVD010000135.1 GCA_947643145.1 uncultured bacterium
CGTGCCGGCCTTTACCAATTCAATCATTATGTCAGTCTCCTTTCGCGAAAAACAGGGTGCAGGTAAAGCAGAGAATACATCACACTATCAGTGATCAATTCTCTGCTTCGTTCGTAAAATAGCAACATTTATTTTGAGAAAATCCAGGCTTACACCTGTTTTCACATCGGGCAACCCTATCTTTATTATAGCAAGATTTACGAAATTAACAACTCTTTTTTATATTGTTACGTAATAAAACACAGTTTTTGAAAGCAGAGATATAAAACCCTTTCCTTGTCATTTCAACGCCCGCAAAGCCGCATAAATCAAGGAAAAACTAACCCTACCGCGTAACAATTCCCATAATAAATTGATAGCAACAAAAATATTAAACAGGTTGCCCCCTGTTTTATTCAGTCGATCATGACAAATCAAGAACTTAAAAAAACATATTTTTAATTTGATAAAAATATACCTATAAACCATGCACCGCCCTATGTGATAGGCTCTCGGAAAGGTCAATAGATTCCTCAATATTCCCCTCCTGCTGGATCTGTGCAATCTCCTTCATCACGGAACTTAGAAGGCGCCCTTTTTCAACTTCCTCCCAATACGGCTCTAGATAAATTGCAGGAGCAATATGGCTTCCATCTTTCAAAATAGTCAGCCCGGTCAGTACCCGGTCATTATGTTTTACAACCTCTTCGACTGGTACTTCCGCATCCTGATTCTCTGGAGGCAGAAACTCTTTGATATGATTCTTGATATATTCCACCGCGTTCTGGTTCATTTACATTCCCTCCATATCCACATGCTTTGCCCTCCCCACTTGCAGAAGACACATGAGCACCACTCCTGCTGCCGTGCCTGCCAAAAAACAAAGGGCGCATATCATCAGGTTACACATTCAAAATCCTCCTTTCAGGTAAAAGAAAGCGCCCACCGGAAAGTGAGCGCGTTCAGCTTGTTATGTACTTATATAAAAATTACTATTCAGAATATATATTTTTCCCAAACTCATATGCCGTCCTTTTTCTATATCTGTGAATACCTGGGTATCACACCGCAGGAATTTTTTGATGAAGGAAACGCCAACCCGGAGGGCTTAAACGAATTTATCGCACAGGCAAGGCAGTTGGATTCCCGGTCGTTTGAATACATCCTCGGCATTATGAAGGAACTGAATATCAAAAGGTAACGCGGTCATCACTGGCCGCTCTTTTTATTCTACCCAGCAAACTCCCGGATATGCCCAATCCATATACCGGTGAAAACCAAGAATTGTCCCGGATAAAATCCTCATTCCCCGCTGCACACAAAACCTCTCCCAGATTTTATTTGTATATTTTTTATCCCCTTGCATATTTCTGGGAAAGCGGATATACTACAAGTAAGAAAGTTGGAATTTCTCGCTTTAAAACTCCAATACCTATATGCCCCAAAGCAAGGGGCAAACACAGAAAGGAGCTGATATTTTGCTTGCTGAACTTCGCCAGAAGGCACAGATCACAATTCCAAAGGAAATCATTGTAAAGCTCGGCTTGTCGGAAGGCGACAAACTGGACATCTTTGAAAAGGACGGCTCCATCTGCCTTATGCCGGTTGCTGTCTATCCAAAAAAATATCTGGATGAGCTGAAAGAGGAAATCAACGGTGTAAAGGCAAGGCTTGCCTCCGGGGAGCAGCCCGTTTTTGACAGCGTGGACGCTCTGTTTGATAAATTGGAGGCAGACTGATGGCATACGAATTTACCTTTACGCCACGTTTCCAGAAGCATTTTAAAGGGCTGACCGCCCAGGAAAAGAAACAGCTAAAAAATAAACTGGAACTCCTGACGCAGAATCCTTCCCACCCATCGCTGCGCACCAAGCAGATTCAGGGCACCACAGACCTGTTCGAGTGCAGCGTCAACATGGACATCCGCATTATCTGGTATTATGAAGGCGACAAAATGATTATCCTGGTGGATGTAGGCCATCACGACATTTTAAAACAGTTCTGATTGCAGAAGCGGCGCCTCACGAAAACAGTGTGCCGCTTTTTTGCGTCCATTTTCTGTACTTTCTGTGGCTTTCCCTTATCACTCCCCGGTACTCCCAAATCCGCCCGTGCCTCTT
The DNA here is from genome assembly GCA_947643145.1 of uncultured bacterium. Taxonomy (GTDB): domain Bacteria; phylum Bacillota; class Clostridia; order Lachnospirales; family Lachnospiraceae; genus Butyribacter. Next base: position 2,100 of record CANRVD010000135.1, read on the forward strand.
TCCTCCGTATACGCTCGCAAAGACTGACTGCTCTTTTCATCATTCCCTCCATGCCGAAGCAGTTTTTTTGCGGAGGCTGCGAGCAGAATTTCAGATTCTGCTCTGCGATCAACAGAATTTGTGACGCTTCCGCACAAATTCCTGGTTGAATAAATTGCTCATCAGAGAATTTATTCAACCTTTCTAATCTCTGTGTTGAGTAAATACTGTATAGCAAGCTGAGTTTGTTCGGCATTAGTATATTCTGGTGTCAGAACCAAAACAGGAACCGATTTAATACTACGCATAATGTTAATATATGGTAGACAATCCAACATTCTTGAATGAAAAAGAACTAATGAATATATTTTATCACTCAAAAATTGTTGTGCCTGATCAGCAGAGTACACATATTCAATTCTAAAATCATATTCTATCCACTTTTCAAATGTCGTTTTGTATTCTTCTGGCTTGTATCCTAATGCCAGTACATAATACATTATATAAATCGCCTCCTCTTAATATTTCATTCAAGTACAATTTCTTCCCCATCCTCTACAATCAGTCGATTCTCCACCTCAAACTGTTCTGCCAGTTCCCGGTCAAACTGCCTTCCGGTAGTATTTGTGGTCATATGATAGGGAATGTTATGTTTAGCGCCTACAAGGTCAGCACATTCTGCCGCTTCTTCCAGCCCCATGTTATATACCCCGTCACAACAAAAAAAAGCATAATCAATTTCCATTTCATCCATAAGAGACATCTGTTCTGTCTTTGAAGTATCTCCTGTCACATAAACGGACTTACCGTTGGAAAACGTCAGCACATAGCCTACACAGTCATTCACGTCATGGAGAGAATTATATCCTGCTTCAACAGCTTCTACTGTAACAAAGCCCAACTCAAAAGTCCGATGTATCCCGTCTTGTACTGCCTCTTTATATGTAATAATCTGACATCCATCATTCCGTTTTTCCACCTTATTCGTCTGGCTATGGTCAAAATGCGAATGTGTTACCAGTATCAAATCAGCCAGCAATTCATAAGAGTCTCCCGCATATGGGTCAATATAAATCACTTTCCCTTCATCTGTAACAATGCGAATACTTGCCTGTCCCTGATAAAGCAATGTTGCAGGTCCCGGTTCCGGTTTTTCTGTTTCTGTTTTTTCCACAGATATGCTCTCCTCTGTATATTCCGGATTTTCTGTGAATGTATCCGGCTCCTGTCTGGACACATTGCCGCTTTCCTTCTGCGGCAGCTGCTCTGACCGGGAACATCCACTAAGAAAAAGTAGTGCCAACAGCCCTGTACCGATCAATGCTTCCCTCCATCTTTTCATCCAGCCAACTCCTTCTTTCTGCCATATGCAGACGGAATCAGCCGCCCACATGACTGCATCATTGCCAGTTCCCTTATGAACCTTTTTACATCAATCCTACCCGGACAGCAGGACGAACAGGCACCGCATTCAATACAATCCACCGGCTTTCCCGCAGACTGCATTTCATCTATTTTCTTCAAAATTTTTGTGTTGCCGTCCAGATAATCTTTATAAATTCTCAAACTTTCCATAATATCAATCTGTGCCGGACAGCTTTCGCTGCATTTGCCACATGCCATACATGATACAGTCACACTTTTCCCATTGATAATGTTCTTATTCATTTCTTTCCACCATTTCTTTCCACAGCATCTGCATGTTTTCTTTACATATCTTTATCCTGCATTTTTATCTTACCTGATGCCTGGTTCCTGCTTTGGTTCAATCCATTTTAGCAGGAAATTTTTACGCATCAAAACCACCTTCCATTTCTATTCTGAACATATTGTATCTGGAAGAAGCTTAACCTTCCACTCCATCCTGACAGACTAAGCGGTTTATGCCACACCCTTTATAAAAGTGTGGCATAACAGAAACAGAGGCAGATACAAAATATCAGTATCCGCCCCCGCAACTGTAGATTCTACTCTGAATACAATGGAACCCTTGTGCCTTACAGATTCCATTGTTATGAATAACTGTTATATCAGGCGGATAAATCTCCGCAACTATTACATCACAAATGCATGCTCCACAAGGAAATTCCACGCCTTTTCCACCTGTCCTGTAATATCCTCTCCATGAAATATAACGGTCTCTTTTGGAAATTCCTGCTTGATATCCGTCACGCCACCCTATAACGCGGCGAAATAAAGTACCCATCTACTGCAGCTTTCCTGCAGATTAAATTCT
>CANRVD010000136.1 GCA_947643145.1 uncultured bacterium
GACATCTGATTTCCAGATTTCCGGAAGTGCGATTTCATCGCACAAGAATATTCATTAGAGGTAAATCTCTTTGACATATCCATAGTATGGTGCTAATATGATTATGAAAATAACGTTAACGATAGACGGTTAACCCGGGAATATAAGTGAAACAAAAATTGCCGCTTAGTTTATCAGACAGGGCGGTTATTTTTGTGATTTATTGTTTCCGAAGGTATCTTCAAGTCTGAAAAAGGACAATCATAAGCTGATTATTGTAATGTGACCTTCGATAGCCAATGTTGAAATCTCCTTCTTTGACAAGATTTCAGACAATAAGTTGAGGATTTTATTTTTTCATGCGAGCATTGTTTATTACTTATAAGGATTAGGGTGTCAAAAGGCGCATCACGGAATGAAACATGGCAGATTGCACAAGATGTTTCTGACGTTGCCCTGTGGAGTCGATTCGGATTTTCTTTGGAAACGGAATCCAAAGAAAATCCACTCGACGCAATCGGGTACAAAGGAACATCTTGTGCAATCTGCCGGGCAATCTGCCGGGCAATCTGCCGGGCATTCTGCCCTGACCACTTCTATAAAGCGCCTTTTGACACCCTAATCTTATAAGGAAAAGAAATTGCCAACGTGCGAAAACTTTATGAGATAGGATGACAATATCAGGATTAGCAAAATTTGATTGGAAGATGTGCACATTATCAAAATTGGAGCAAGGACGGAGCGATGACACTGTAAACTAATAAGGAGTTCCGAATGAGAAGCATAGCAGAACTGGAAAAAAGAATACACTTTCTGGAAAAGGAAAATCAATACCTGAAAAAGCTGTTGGCAGGCACAGGGATTTTTTATTCTGAAAAAGAGATAGATGACAGCGGTAACGAATATGATTTCAATCAAGGCTCAAGAATTATACCAAGAGATATTACCGAAGCAGATGCAAAAGTGTTCTTTAGCATGTTTTGGGGACGCACGGATGTATACAGCAGGCGCACCATAAAGAAATCTACCGGGGAAGTAAATTATTATACACAGTGTTATAACTTTTGGAAAAATGGCTGTCCAAGAATTACCGGAAGTAAGATAAAATGCCAGGATTGTCAGAGACAGGCATATAAAGAGTTAAAGAAAGAGCAGATTATTGAACATTTAAGGGGAATTTCAGAGGATGCCACAGATGTCATAGGTGTTTTTCCGCTTTTGGCAGATAATACTTGCAGATTTATTGTTTTTGATTTTGATAATCATGAAAAAGGTGCGGAAAGAAATGATTTTGCCAATACTGGCGATTTGTGGAGAGAGGAAGTTGACAGTCTGAGAAAAATTTGTGATATTAACGGAATTGATGCACTGGTAGAGCGCTCACGTTCGGGGAGAGGTGCACATCTTTGGATATTTTTTCAAAAACCGATAGAAGCCGGACTGGCAAGAAAATTTGGCAATGCGTTGTTAAACAAAGGGGCAGAATTCGTGAATATGAAATCGTTTCGTTTTTATGACCGTATGCTGCCAATGCAGGATTATCTTCCGGAAGGCAGCGTGGGCAATCTGATTGCGTTGCCATTACAGGGACAGGCGTTAAAAAAGGGAAACAGCGCGTTTATAGATGAATGCTGGAATGCCTACCCAAATCAGTGGGAAGTGCTGCTAAGCAAGAAAAAACTTTCAAAGCAGTTTATTGAAGATAAGATAAAAGAATGGGTTGAGGGAAGTCATAATATTATCGCAGACTGCAAAGATATTTTTGAAAACGATAGCGAGAAGCCGTGGGAGAAAACAAAGCATTTTCAGAAGGAAGATGTGGATGGAATAATGCGGATTACATTGTCAGATGGTATATATGTGGATGCGGTAAATTTACGGCCGAGGATACAGAATCAGATTAGGAGAATGGCGGCATTTTCTAATCCTGTCTTTTATAAAAATCAGGCAATGGGATTGTCTAATTTTGAAAATTACAGATATATTTATCTCGGAAGTGATGAAGGAGGATTCATCAAAGTGCCAAGAGGAATTTTGGAAAATTTAATCAAGGAGTGTGAAAAAGCCGGTATTGAATATGAAATAGAAGATAAACGGAGTAAAGGGCATCCGATTCATGTGGAGTTTATTGGGAAATTAAAAGAATCACAGATACCTGCTGTGGAAAGGCTTCTTCAAAATGATAATGGAATTCTTAATGCAGCCACAGCATTTGGAAAGACGGTGGTGTGCTGTAATGTGATAGCGAAAAAGCAAGTCAGCACACTCATTCTTATTCAGTCGTCAGCCCTGATGGAACAATGGAGGGAAGCGCTGGAAAAGTTTTTATATATTGATGAGGAACTGCCGGAGTATGAGACACCCACGGGACGTAAAAAGAAACGAAAAAGTCTTGTAGGGAAACTGCAGGGAGCTCATGACTCCACTACAGGAATTATTGACCTTGTCATGGCCGGTTCGGTCTGTAAAAATGGTGTGTATCACAGACGGCTGAAGGAGTACGGACTAATACTGGTGGATGAGTGTCACCATGCCGCTTCTGATACAATTGTTGATATTTTACAGGAAGCGAATGCAAAATATGTATATGGAGTAACGGCGACACCATTTAGGGGAGATGGTCTGGAAAAAATAAATTATATGCTTCTTGGACCAATTCGTTATCAGTTTACTTCAAAGGACAGGGCAAAGGAGCAGGGTATAGAGCATCTTGTTTATCCTCGTTTTACAAGAGCAGTTGCGCCGAGATTCTCACAGGATAGAATGCACCCAAATGAGGCATATGAAATTATCCGAAATAATGAGGACAGGGACGAACTAATCATAAGGGATGTAAAACAATGCGTGGATAGTGGAAGAACGCCAGTGGTTCTTTCCAAATATGTGGAACACTCACAGCGATTATACCAGCGTTTGATAAATTATGCAGACAAAGTCTTTTTGCTGTCTGGCGGTAATTCAAAGAAAGAGCATAAAGAAATATTAAAACGGATGAGTCAGGTTACAACGAATGAAAGTATGATTCTTGTTGCGACAGGCAAATTGATAGGGGAAGGATTTGACTATCCGAGGCTGGATACATTAATTATGGCAACTCCGGTGGCATGGAAGGGAGTCGTGGAGCAGTATGCCGGACGTTTAAACAGGGATTATGACGGAAAGAAAAGCGTGATTATATATGATTATGTAGATAGTCATATACCCATGTTCGATAGGATGTATCATAAAAGGCTTAAGGCGTACAAGCAGATTGGATATGATATTTTTTCAAAAACCGGCATGCAAAAACAAACGGCCAATGCAATTTTTGATATTGACAGTTATGCAGATGTGTATCGGAATGACCTGCTTACGGCAGAGAAAGAAATTCTTATTTCCAGTCCGGCAATCAGCGGCAAGAAAGTGTATGAGATAATTCATTTACTCAGGGAAAAGCAGGAGGCAGGAATTAAAATAGTCATTGTTACATGGAAACCGGATTGCTATGGATATGGAGATAGTGTATACTGGCAGGAGTTACAGGAACAGATGCGAAAGGCAGGATTCGATATGAATCTTGTGGAAGATTACTGCGAGCATTATTGCATTATAGACCGTCAGGTAGTTTGGTACGGAAGTATGAATTTTCTGGGGAAAGAAGATGCAGAAGATAATTTGATGCGTATCGCAGATGGGAAGATTGCACACGAACTGCTTGTAATGACATTTGGAAATGAAAAATATCTGGGTGAGACGATGTAAGAAAAGGGAATAGTTGTGGAAATGTTGGCGTTTATGCAGGAACATCAGCCAAATATGTGACGGATTTAATGAATCAGTTGTTCACATGGTTGAAGCAATCGCAGTATCATCCACTTGTGAAGTCATGCGTTTTTCATTATGAGTTCGAGTTTATACATCCTTTTGATGATGGGAATGTAACACAGAGACGCCAGCAGAAAGCGGCGTAACAGCGGCAAACTGCTTTGTACATAAAATTGAATAGCGTATATGCCAAAGGACATTATGATATTACAAAATGGATGGTATCAAGTAAAGCAAAAAGGTTCACACCACCAATACAAACACCCGACTAAGCCTGGAAAAGTTACAATTCCAGAACATGGAGGGGATTTGAATCCTGATACAGTGAAATCAATTATGAAACAAGCGGGGCTTTAAGTCCCATTTGCTTTCTATTAGAGATGAGCAAAACACATTGATTTAAATATAGGATTTGGCAGTTAGTGTC
>CANRVD010000137.1 GCA_947643145.1 uncultured bacterium
ATACCAGAATAAACCAATTGACAATATACGCATTGCCGCTTTTGTCTGTGAAAACGGGCTTTTCCGGGTATCCTCCGTTATAAGCCAAGTAGTGCTCCCTCACCGCCGCCGGGATTTTCACCTGAAATTTTTGCTCGATACATTCCAAATCTTCTGCCTTTGCCTTTCCGTGTGCATGTAAAATCCGATTGCCATACATAATATGCCGTCTCCTTTCTTTGATTTATAGTTCGCATTTTGTTTCAACAGCCTTCAAACAGAATATTGCTTTTTAAAATAAAGTTATTTGATCCACTTGTCCATTCGTCTATATACTCCTAAATTCAAACTGTTAAATTCGTCCTTATTTACTTCACGCCAAACACCGAGTTCCCGCAGCAAAATATTAATTGCTCCTTCTCCGCTGCATAGTGGGATACTGATATTTCCGTTTTCGTACAGAATCCCTGACTGGGTTCCGATACCACCGAAATAATCAGCTTCAATATAAGCCAGTTTCGTGTGGAAGGAGTACTCCTGTAATAAATAGCTTGTGACTGTTTCTGGGTCAGATGGTTCATTTGCAGACTCAAATAATTCGCCAATGTCATCTAACAGTGCATCAGTGAGAAAGATCATACCATATCCTTGGGGCAGTTTAATTTCCTTTGCAAACCAATCATTTGCTATCCGTTGAATATCTTTGTGTACTCCAATAATAGCTCTCACACAGTGTCCCATTGTCAACCACCTCTTTTTACATTACATTCATTCAATTTTTCGACAAGCAGGAAGTGCACGGACGACAAGCCTCGCTCCACGCCAAGTTTTAGTATCTCTTATCAGGCTCTTGAAATTCTTTACTCTTTTTGGGAACAATAGCAGAAAGTTCGCATTTTGTTTCAATAGCCTTCAAAAGAGCTTGAAAATATTCATCCTGGCCGCAATTGTAATCATCCCTGCAAGGGACATAGCCGAAAACTTCTCTGTATTGAACATTATAAGGTCTGCATTTCTTTCCGAATTCAATAGAATTCATTTTAATCTCCTTAAAGCAACCGTATGCTTTATTTCCTGCTCATGAATCAGTATCAGCGATAGAAACGACCTCATTTCCTGTTTCTATATTTCTCAATGAAACCATTCTCCTTTGGGGAACTCACCAGTGACCAATCTGACTTCAATATAGTCTATCTCAAGGTCTTCTATATTAGTATCAACGCTCAAACTTCCCTATCAATCCCAATATAACACTATCATATGGTTAATTTGCTTATGGTCAGTTCGTTCAATGACTTTTGTATTCTGTTCCTCTTGTATTACAATCCAAATACTACCGTTACCAATTTCATCACTATCTTTAACAAAAGAGAGAGCACTCGGTTCCGCAACACCGCTTTTTTCAACCAGTTCCTCTATTTTAGAAATAGGGAGAACCGTGTCAATCCAAAGGGCATCTGCATATGTTGACTTTTCTCCTTTACTATTCATGATTTCATAGCCATAAGTGCATACATAAATTGTACTATCTAAATCCATATGTCTAATTTGTTCTACGAAATTACGCAAAGCCCAAATATCTTCTTCATCTAAAGAAAAAAGATTATAATGCCTGCTTTCTCTATCAAAATAATCATTAAACTCCATTAAAACATCATCATTCAAATCAAATTTTCTTGAATTAAGGACAGTTTCTAACACACCCATATTTATCCCTCCAAATCTTACTTTGTTCGTTATCCATCGTATCTATCTCCGCAGTCTCCAAAACACGCTGTCCATTTATTGCTGTTTCTTAACAGTTCCTAAAATTCTTCTTATCTCCGGCAAGTACTTATTGGAAATATCTCTGTAAACTTTATCTCTTGGTCCATCCAGCTGCCCCTTTCTCCTTTCCGGCAGCTTTGCAAGTTCTTCTTCGATCTCTCCCATCATATTTGCAATCAATGCATCATATTCCTTCCGTTTCTCTTCACTCAATTCTTCTCTTAACATATTCACAATCCCTCAAAGCAGACCTTCCTTTATGGCGCTGCAGATCATACATAGCAATTCTGTATAACCTCCTATCAGTTTCCTGTCCTCTTCTGTTGCAGTCTTCAAAAATTCCTGTACCTCTTTTTGCAGATTCAGCCATTCCTGATTCGTTTTCCGTTTTTTATTGCCCATTATTTCATATACCAACCTTTCCGCTTCTGTCTGCGGATTGTTACACCTTTCATTATATCTCTTGCAGGACATAGCAAACTCGTGCATATCCATTTCGCTTACGTCTACATTTTCGCAATACTCGAGGAATTCGAGCAGACCCATTTCGCTTGCGTTTACATCATTCATCTCTTCCATTCCATCCCCCTGTTCTGCAGCCCGTAACAAACCATATCATTTCACGAAAAGTTTCATAAACCGGAATCATTCATAGCCTAATTCCCGTTCTATATCCCGTTCTACTTGTATTCTTATTTCCTCTAAAAAAGCTAACCGATTATCCAAAATTTTCATGGAAATCATTTCCCCGTCTTCATAGATAGAAATCCGTGCTCCCGCCCGACAAAGTTCTTTAAGCATATCCCGAAAAATCTTTTTTCTGTCAATTTCATTTCCGTCGATATCCTCTGAAACATCATAACACTCCAGGTCAAATCCCATCACAAAATCATTTTCATCGATTCGCTGCTTTATCGTTCCAATCGGCAAAGAATTATCGAATTTTCTGATAATCCTTATATACTTTGCTATGGAACAGTCTTTTTCAATTTTTATCTGAATGAAATCCATTTCGATATTCCTCCTGATTCGCCAAAATATTAAAATCCCTCTATCATTCCTGAATTCATAAACCAATTTGGTTACAAATCTAACGATGTCATATCAGTATTATACAAAAGCAAGCTTGAAATCCTCATACATTCCAAATGCTGTTTTCAAAATATCTTCCAGATCTTCATATGTCCCAAAGACTGGTTTTTTTATCCGGTAATTAACGTCAATAAGCCGCCTTGAATAGACGCCCCAGGGTTCGCCAAGCAGCAGTTCGCCATTTTCCCTGACTACCCAGACCAAATCGGCCATGCCATCCCGCAATATGATATGAAAGCCAAATGTAAAAGCATCGGCCTGCTCCTCTGTTATTTTATAAAATTTTTCTTTGGAATGAAACATCGGAGAATACCCTAAATCCCTGATGATACTCATGACCTCATCTCTCTCAACATAAACTAAGCGTTCGTCTGACGGCGTCCTCTCACTGCTGAAGTGACCGGACAATTCTTCATACCGCCTGATAAAGTCCATTTTTAGCAGCGCATTTTTGACTTTAAAATGCAGTTCTGTCATAATTCATCAACCCTTCCTTTCAGTCAGCCATGCCGCTCCCGGATAGAGTTCTCCTGTCCGGGCAAAATACTCCACACATTTTGCGGCAAGTTTAGGGTCCTGCATGGTATAACGCAGCTGCATAAAGCTTCCATAAATTGTGCTCGTATTAGATTCCTCGCCAGAATCAAGATAATCCGGGTTAAAGCTGGAATAAAATGCTTCATCTTCCATACCGTTATTGACAACATATTGGAACGCAATCCAACTGGAGTTTACTTCAATCTCAAAATAATCCTCATCCCTGTCCGGGCAGGACAGAGAAGCTCCCAGCATTTTTCTTTTATGTATTTTCCTGATCAGCTGCTTTAAATTCTTCTCTGTAAGCCTTTGATGACAGATTGGCGGTTGACCGTCTTCACACACATCCAGATATAATTCCTGTAGTCCGGTTGGAAATCTTTTCACAGGATTTCCCGCTGAAATAATGGTTTCATGATTACCTGACATAAATGTTCTCCTTTCGCTGATTGTCATTCCTGCTCTCCATATCCGCCGGTAATCCGTTCCCTCTCTTGGCTGTCGGGGATATTGTCAATCGCGCGGTATGTCCGCAGGAAAAATTTATTCTCTTCACATCCAAAAACAATGTCAGGCTGTGAATTTTCTGTGGTTCGCAAAAAGCTTCCCTTTATCCTGCGTTATCATTTCAAATCATTTTTTCCCGCAAATATTGTTCAATCTTGTGTCTGCCAAGTT
>CANRVD010000138.1 GCA_947643145.1 uncultured bacterium
AAACACTGTCTTTCGCCGTATATTTGGCAACCGCATCTTTTTTCTCCTCTGTTTTCTTATTTGGTTCTTCCTGCACTGTATTCTCCTGCACAATATCACCTCGGTTCCGACTTTTGCCAATTAGTCTACAGGTCAGCTATGCCCTGTCTGCTATGGTTTTATTATACAGAGAAAATCCCCATTGTTCAAGATATAAAAGAGAAGCATCCGGCATCGTTCACCAGACACTTCTCTTTTTCTTACTTCCTTCTATATTCCATATCAGACGGGAAACTATGACTCCCTCTCCATCGCCTCAGCCACAGCCGCCTCGCAGCTTCTCATCGCCAGGATCGTCTTATCGAACAGCTCGTCTAATTCCCAGCCAAGCCGGTCAGCGCCCTGAGAGATAATCTCTCTTGAACAGCCTGCCGCGAATCTCTTATCCTTGAACTTCTTCTTCAGGCTCTTGACTTCTAAGTCCATGGTACTCTTCGACGGACGCATAAGCGCGCAGGACCAGATCAGCCCCGTCAGCTCATCAGCCGCAAAGAGAACCTTCTCCATCTCAAGTCTCGGCTCTTCCTCACTGCAGATGCCATAGCCGTGAGAGCACACAGCATAGATCATATCCTCGCTTACTCCCGCTTCGCGCAGAAGTTCCGGGGCTTTCTTGCAGTGCTCCTCCGGATAAAGCTCAAAATCAATATCATGAAGAAGCCCGGTAATACCCCAGAATTCTTCTTCTTCTCCATATCCCAGTTCCTTCGCATACCAGCGCATCACACCCTCAACCGTCAGGGCGTGCTGGATATGGAACGGTTCTTTATTATATTTCTTAAGAAGCTCCAGCGCCTGATCCCGGGAAATACTGCTCTTCTTCGCCGCACCTGCGCCTCTGTCTTCCTTCTTTACCGGCTTTGCGCTGTCGGATGACTTCTTCTCCAGGCTCTTCATCGTCGGGAATACTATTCAACTTCAAGCATTATCATGTATTATCCTGTATTTACGCCTTTTCCAACAGTTTGCATCAATGCATTATCACGCATTATTATGTACTGTCATTTCAAAATTCGTTGCAATTTTGTTGCAAAAACTCTTTTTTGTTACATGAGTCCCACCCAAGGACTCTTTCCTAAAATACATCGTATTTTTGTGCTAAATTCTTCATTGATTCCGTTTTTTTCATGTCTGTAACTTCGGCATATATATCCATCGTGGTTTCTATGTTCGCATGCCCCATAATGGACTGGATTACCTTGATATTGGTTTCCTGTTCACAGAACCTTGTGCAAAAGGTATGCCTCAAGTGGTGACAGGAGAAATGTGGCAATATAACCGGCTGCCTTTTCTCTCTTTTCGCTTTCAACACTTCCTCCGCATTATAATTCTCTGAAATACGCCGAATCGTCCGGTTGACTGTCTGAGGATTATGTACGTTCCCAAAACGGTTGCAGAACACAAACCCTGTCATTCCATCAATCTCCGTGCAGTTGAATCCATTCTCTTTCTGTGCTTCGTGTTCCTCCTGAAAAGCATCATACACCGCATCCATCATCGGAATTACCCGGATACCGGCTTCCGTCTTTGGCAAGGACACCTGTAAAACACTCCGCCGCTTTTTTGCACCATCCATTGGATAATACACAACACTGTGATTTATACTTATTGTCCTGTTTTCAAAATCCAGATCCTGCCATCTCAAGCCGATGATCTCACCAATCCGTCCACCTGTTCCAAGTAGCACCGTAAATAAAGGCGCCCAATGGCAATATATCGGATTGTTCCTGGTGTATTCCATAAATGCTCTCTGCTGCTCTAATGACAATGCATGTCTGACACCATGATTCCTTCCCGGTTTCTTCTTGACCTGTGCCATAGCTCCGTCACTGGGATTGACACGGATGATTGCATCCCGGACTGCAAGCTGGAATGTTGGATGTAGCACCGTATGAATGGTTTCCAATGTGTTAATCTGCAGATTTTTCTCATTCAGCAGATGATAATAAAAATACAATACATCGGAATACTTAATCTCCCCTATCTTCCGTTTCCCAAATTCCGCCCTTACAAAATGGTCATACATATATTTGTAATTCGTATATGTTGTTTTCCGCAAGTCAGTTTTCGTTGATATGTAACGGTCAAAGACAAAATTCAAGTCTGCGTTTCCTGCGGCATAAACATCTAGGCCGTCAAGCTGATCTTTCAGCAACTTATCCTCTTTTTCACGAAGCGTCCGCAAATCATTTGCGTAAATGTAACGTCTTTTTCCATAAGGATCAGTATATGTGTACATATACCTCATATCCTCTGTCCGTTGGCTTTCCCCTTTCCTTAAAGCCCTGCCCTTATTATCTTTTCTTGCTTTTGCCATCTCTGCTCCTTCATTAATGGAAAGAGATTCTGCAGCACTTCAAGCATTACGGATTCTGGTATAATAACTCTATTCCTTTTAGCAATGCTTGTGTCATGGTCATATTATGACTGGCAGCATACTTAATGAACTTTTCGTATTCACTATCGGAAAGCCGGATTGTTATTGACTTCAACTTAGGAGACTCTTTTTTAGGTCTCCCGATTTTCGCCATCTATATGCACCTCCATTCATAACTAAGTCTATTATAATTTCTGTAAGACAAAAAGTCAAGTGTTTTTGTCCGACAAAAATATTTTTTCAGAATCTCTTCATTTGACTATCCTCTAACTCTAAATGTTTCTAAATATTCTTCAAAAATATCGCAATTTACCAATACCAGCTTATCCAATTTATAGATTGCATTTGCATCTTTTGCCATCTGCTCGAACTTTCTCTGGCACATACTGTATAGCTCTGCGCCCTCCTTGTATCTGACAAACCGTTTCTTATTTATATTACGTGGCATTTTCTACCCTCCCTTCTTCAAAAATTTTATCCTGCAGGCGGCTGTGGGGAAACAGCGCTATTTGCCATAACTTATGGAAAAGACTGCCAATGACAGACTTTCTGTAAGAATCACAATCTTTTCAGACCGGAGCAGCTTACCTCCGGAAGTATTATTGTCAGAAACAGCATCTCCGCTGCAAAGTCCCTATCTCTTTGCCAATAACCAAATATCTTTCGCTCGTACCTTTACTTCAATGTCCACATCAACATTCCCTCGTTTTCAATATCTGCCACTTTACGACATTGTGTCGCAAAGTGACAGATACAGATAGTCATGGCGTATTCGTTAAATAGCTCCACTGCTTCATACGTCCTGCAGGATTCTCAATATGAAATTGTCAAGGTACACTTGTCTGTTTCATTCCTGATGGATAGAAAGGGTTATTCTACCTGGCATTATCAGACCTGGATTTTAAAATCCAGAATTTTTGTTATAAGCTTTGTTTCCAGCCTTCGTTTCATATACTCATCCGTCATATAATGCTCATGCCCAAATTCATCCTTAAATTTTCTTCTGCACCTGGCATTGATATACGGCTGAAAATAGGAAATGATCTGGTTGATAGAATCAGCGTCACCCTGTATCGCTGCCTGAATCACTTCAAATTCAATCGGCTCCTTGTATTTCTTGCTTTCCATATGTATTACTCCAAAATATCCTTTAACATCCGCAAAGATTCTGCTTTGTGATAATGTACGGTACTTTGCACCAGATGATAGTAGTCTGCAATTTCCTGTTCCGTCATTTCCAGAAAAAAAGCCATAAGTATAATCATGCGTTTCCGTTCCGGAAGTTTTTTCAGGGCATTGCTGATATCTTCATCACGGACTGGCACATCTATATCCATTACCTGGAAGTAGTGCATTTCCAGCAAATCATCATATGCACTTAGTTGATTTTCCTGCTCCGGTGTCAAATCTGAAAAACATACTTCTCGTTCACGTTGTCTTTCCAACTGCCGGAGATAGTACAATGCTTCTCCTTCCATAACCTTAATGCAATACTTACAGAATTTTCTTCGCACAATGTCTTGTTCCTGTTTACTCAGCTTCAAAGGGGATCACCTCCCCTCTGCATGAAAGCCGTAGTAAAAAGTGCCTGATTCTCCCTTTCATACCTAGGAGAACTATTTTTGCAAAAATAATC
>CANRVD010000139.1 GCA_947643145.1 uncultured bacterium
TACATAAAAAAATATGGCTATTAAAAATTCGAGTTTTAATAGCCGAAGTAATATATTGCAGTCCGCTGATACTTTTTGTTTTCAAGTTCAATGTACTGCCTTAAAATTTCTTCATTCGACTTTGCGACAATTTCAACTTCCTGCCAGTCATAGGCATTTGCAGTTTTGCAAACAGCACAATCACCAAAAAACCAAGCAATTTATGCCTGACGTTTTTTCTCTGTTCATGTTCCTTGCCCAAACCAGATAAGGATTCTCCAATTTTCTAAAATACTGCTACCTACTCTTTTTAAATGGCTAGTTCTGTTAATCCTTACCTTGTATATATTCGCAACATACTTAGTAAATTCATTGTATAACTTTTTTGACTGATTAAAGATACATAATCCGGACACTTTTAACTTCTCCGTCATCTGAATACAACTTCTGTATCTACGTGAAACACAATACCTACAACAAACCTTATGAATGGCTCTGGACAATATTGGTTACCGACAAACCATCACGCCAGGTGGTATATCTGTTTTTACTATAATTTCTTCTCTCTCTCTTATACACTCAATGGATATTTTTCCAAACGGGCAGCATATGCTTCCCTTTATTTCCCTCATTCCATCTGGAAGCCACGGCGCAATACGTATTTTTCTGAATGCAGGTTCTATTGGCCGAATTCCCAACATATATCGGCTTATCCACTCCTTTACATGCCCCATCATGGCATGGTTTCGGCTTCTCTCCATCCCCATCCATAATTCGTCACAATTCCAGTATTCCGGCAGAGTCGAAAACCCCTTTTCCACAAAAAAGCGATAGCTTGGTGCTGTTTTATTCATAATCATCCGATAGACAACATCATTTCTTCCATTTTCTGCCAGCGAGACAAATACCTGTTTTAACCCCACCTCACCTGAACTGATATGATAATCATTCTGCTCTACTGCCTCCACAAGCTGCTGTACAACTGCCTGTTTTTGCTCCTCAGACACCATATCACTAAACAAAACACAGCCATAGCTTGCCTGACTGCCACTTCCATAAATGCCTGTTTTACTGTCATAACATTCCCTGTTTTGAAAAAATGCCTGTTTTGTCTCCTGTGCCTTTTTATGATATTCTATCACATCCTGCTCCATTCCCAAAAGCTTTGCAATCCTAACCATAATACAAAGCATCCGATAATAAGAGCAGGTAGCCACCAATACATTTGGCGTATGTTCGGAAAGCTCCCCCCATTCTCCCATCTGTGCATATCCCTCTAACACTCCATGATTTAACTGTGTCATCAGATAAGACAAATATCTCTGCATAACAGGATAAGCCTGCCTGAGTATCCCCTCATCTCCATAAAAACAATAATATTCCCAAGGGGTAAAAATACATGCTCCATTCCAATTCGGGTCACGGTGCAGCCCTACAATCCTCTGATATTCAGGGATAATTGCCGGCACATAACCAACTGGCTCATTTCCCGGTATTTGTGCCTGTTCTTCATCAACCTGTGCATCCATAATATCATAAATAATCTTTCTCATCCATGCATTGATATCATAGCAATCTGCTAACGAACGAAACATAAGATGACTTGTCTCAATCCAACCAAGTTTTTCAATCTGTGGACAGTCTGTAAAGGCAAAAAACATATTACTCTCTATAGAATTCTCCACCATTTCACTTATCTTGTTTAACAGAGGACTTGAAGAATAAAAACTCCCCGTCTTTTTGTTAGCTATTCGAACGATGCAAAATGAAATAGCATCCTTTGTCAATTCTCCCTGCCAGCCGTCAATCTCCAAATACTGAAACCCCTGATAACAAAAGGAAGGATGCCATGTCTCTTCTCCCGTTCCCCTGATTCGGTATGCATCCTGAATGACACACTGATACCTGTCATTCCAGCTTTGTGTACAAGATGCCTGATTCACTCCATTTTCGTCTTCCCTTAAAAGCTCTGCAGGATACATTTTAATCCACTTGCCTCTCATATCTTCTGTCGTATCAATATGAATTTCTGGAAAACCAGCTCCATTTCTTCCCATATCTACCAGCCAGTGACCATTTGAAAGCTTTTTGATCTCTTTTGGTATAATACGCTCCATAATTCGCACTGGCGGAAACTCTGCTGCTGCCAGATCACCTTTCGGCGTTTCCATTTCTTGTACTGAAACCCATTCGGTTCGGTCCGTTTCCGGCATATCCCAGCCTGAAATCTCCTTTATAGCATCATAATCCTCCCCACCGTACCAATTTTGAAATACCGTTGGGCCATCTGTCCATTTCCAATCCAAATCTGATACAAGAACAATCTGCCTTTTTCCATTATTATACATTATCTCTAATTGTGCGATTAACTTTTTATTTCCGCTAATTCCAGGCTTTACAAATCCACCATCGTTTTTCTGATATCTGTGCTCTTGAAGCAGTGTTCCATCTGGCAATGCCATTACTGGATTGATTTGAAAATTCGTGTACTGCCCGTTTCCCAAAATAACTCCCAATACATTCTCTCCCTCCTTTAACCCGTCCAGTACATCATAAGTTCTGTAATATACTGTTTTTGTTGTATCACTTTCTCCTGGTTCAAACAGCGTATCGGAAATCCTGCCTCCATTCAGGCTTGCCTGATATATTCCAAGACCACTGATGTATAAACGTGCGCCAGCAATACAATTCCTGTCTTCTATCCGAAATTCCCTTGTAAACAATGGCGCATTACTGTTATTATCTTTTCGGGCATCTCCTTGTCCAATCCATCTGCCCAGCCAGTCTTTTTTCTCTAATAGCCCCATTTCCCAAAAAGAAGTTTCACTCCAGCCCATACAATTATCTTTTTCATCCCAAACCATTACCTTCCAGTAAACTCTCTGCCTGGACTGTAGTTTCTTTCCACCATATACAATCCCAAAAGTTTCTCTCTGACGCCATATTCCGCTGTCCCATAGATCTCCTATATTGTTATCTAACAATTCCCTCGTTGTGGCTGCTAACAGACGAAATGCACTCTGGCATTTGTCACCATGCCCCGTCTCTTTTAAGCAATAACTTAATAGTGGCTGCCTTGTACTGATGCCAAGCGGACAGTTCAATCCCTGTACTCTCATCTGATTTATCTTCATCTTATTTCATCTCCTTCTTTCTAAAGTCAAATACAGCACCTGGTCCTAAATCCGCTTTCATCTGTTCTACATCCATGAGTTTGTCCTCCTTAAATTATAATACTTTCCATATTAAATATTGTATTGCTGTCATTTATCTATGTCAAATACTTCTTAATCATGATTTTTAATACCTTTTAGGTATGGCTACCCCCCTTTTAACTTTGCCGCTGTCTTTGCAAAGAACGAAGCCGTTTCCTTTAGTGCGTGCCTACTACCTTCCGGGCAGGTAAATGTCTCCCTGCCAGCACCGCTTCTATTCTCATCTTCGGCAGCCTTCAGGCTGGCAAGCAGCCTCATATACGTTTTCCTGAGCCCCCCTGCTTCTTTTCTCCTATGTTCTCTTTCCAGATGATAACTGATTTCCAACACTTCATCCCGGCACAAGCTTCTCCCATACATCTGTCTTGCCGGGCATTCTTTGGGACAAACACCCGGAACACTTACGAGCCTGCGGTCAAAACCGCTCAGATTCTGCACCCTGTCCATATCATAATGCAGGCGCAGGGAATACTGCTCCGCAAATACTGTCTGGTGTTCCCGGTAACGCCTCGAACTGGAAAAACCAGTTCTGGAGGCCTTTTGGTGCTGGCTGGATTCGGTACAGGCAGAATGTAAAGCTTAACTATTCATGGTTAATATCTTACCAGCAATGG
>CANRVD010000140.1 GCA_947643145.1 uncultured bacterium
CGTGATGTATTTGAGGAGAGTGTAAATAAATTTTCTGAGATTAAAGCCGTAAAATGGCTTAAGAAAAAGGAAATTCTTGAGAGAAGTTACAGTGAGTTAATGGAAAATGTGACAGCGGTAAGAAAGGGACTGCTTGTAGAAGGCTTTTCCGGAAAGCATATATCGCTGATTGGAGTCAGTTCTGTAGAGTGGATTGAAAGCTACTTGGGCATTATCACAGGAGGTACGGTTGCGGTACCGCTGGATGCAGGTCTTCCAGCAGAGGATTTGATTGATTTGATTAACCGGTCCGATTCGGAAGCGCTTTTTATAGGTCCGAAGCATAAGCCGCTTTTGGATGGAATTTTGACAGAGTGCCCTAAGCTTAGGAAAATCTGGATGTTGCAGGAAGAAGCAGTAGAGGCATCGGATAAAAGAATAGAATCTTTGGCAGAGTTAAAGAAAGTTTCAAAGAACAGTGATGTTGATGCAAACAGGCCAAATCCGAATGATGTGGCAACGATTATTTTTACTTCTGGAACAACCGGGAAAAGTAAGGGAGTTATGCTGACACAGAATAATCTGGCAACCAATGTGGAGTCTGTCAGCTATACAGCAGAGCCGGGAACCGTATTGCTTAGCGTGCTTCCAATCCATCATGCATATTGTCTGGTTATGGACTGGCTCAAGGGATTTTCTTTAGGCTCAACGATATGTATCAATGATTCTTTGCTGCACATGGTAAAGAATATGGGTGTATTTAAGCCGGATGTAATGCTTAT
The DNA here is from genome assembly GCA_947643145.1 of uncultured bacterium. Classification (GTDB taxonomy): domain Bacteria; phylum Bacillota; class Clostridia; order Lachnospirales; family Lachnospiraceae; genus Butyribacter. The sequence goes on from CANRVD010000140.1 coordinate 762, forward strand.
GGTTCCATTGATGATTGAAACCATTTATAAGAGACTTGCTGCAGCAGATGCTGCTATCCCGAAAAACTTAATTGCGGACAATGTATTTGGAGGAAATTTAAAAACTATCTTTACTGGTGGTGCCCATCTTGACCCTTATTATATTGACAAATTTGCGGAATATGGAGTAAACATCTATGAAGGCTATGGCATGTCAGAGTGTTCGCCGGTTATCAGTTCCAATACACCGGGAGACTGTAAGGCCGGCTCCATTGGAAGACCGCTTCCAAATGCTGAGATTTCATTTGAAGATGGTGAGATTCTGGTAAGGGGCAGCAGTGTAATGCAGGGATACTACAAGATGCCGGAAGAGACAGCGGAAACACTGAAGGATGGATGGCTTCATACAGGAGATAAGGGCTATCTGGATGAAGATGGATTCCTGTTTATCAATGGCCGTGTAAAGAATTTAATTATCCTTTCAAATGGAGAGAATATTTCGCCAGAGGAAATCGAAAATAAGCTGGCTCTTGATGCACTGGTAGGTGAGGTGATTGTAACAGGAGAGAATAACGGGCTGACCGCGAGGATTTATCCAGAACAGGAAGTTGTTGCCGCAAAGGGAATGGATGAAGAGGCTGTTCAGACAGCATTGCAGGCATTTTTGGATGAATATAATAAAACACAGCCTACCTATCGTCAGATTACGGGTCTTGTTGTGAGGAAAAATCCATTTATCAGAAGTTCAACGAAGAAGATAAAGAGACAGGAGGCTATGTTTGATGAGGCGATCCCTATGACATAAAGGGAAGCATGCCTGATATAAAAGCTTGTGTCAGTATGTCAGCAACGACTTCAGCGGGGACCTGAAAATTTTCCGCAGTCCATTTGTGAAGCACGCCAATTGTACTGCCAATCGTGCAGGCAACCATGTAAGAGAATTGCTCTTTATTTTGAGAGGAAGGTGTGTTATCCTGCGTAACCTTTGAGACATAGTGGTGAAACATTGTAATTGTTTTTTCAAAAAATGTTCCACCTCTTGGGCTTTTCAGAAGGTTCGCTAAAAACAGATTTGTCATGGTATATTCGCAAATAGATAAAAAATAGGATTTACACATATCCCCGTCATTTTGGGGATGAAAGGATTCCATAAGAGAGAAGATGTCATGTATCGTTTTGTCTTCGATAGCAACGATAAGAGCCGGAATATTTTCGTAGTGGTTGTAAAAAGTGCTTCGTACGATTCCGGCTCTTTTTATTACATCTGAAACAGTTATTTTGTCGAAATCTTTTTCTTTGAGCAGCAAAAAAAATGCATCATAAATAGCTTCTTCAACAATATGGTATCTTTCATCCTGTATTTCATTCATCATAGTAATCCTCACTTTTGGACATAATGCAATAGTTGTTTGACTTTTAATGATAAGTTCTTAAAATGCAGCGATAGACAAATGGGTTTATCAAATATCAACGAGACAAGACACTAGTATAGTTGGTGCGTCTTTATCAGATTAAATAACGAATTTATCTAACATCTGTACCATAGTCTCAACCTGCACCGTCTGTTCCTGGCTAACCGCGGCAGTCTCCTGTGAGGTAGCAGAGTTATTATCAACAACTTCAGAAATCTGAGCAATATTTTGGCTGAGCTGATGCATTGTTTCTACATTTTTTGTTAAAATAACAGACATTTGCCCCATCTTATTTGTGGCTAATTCAGCGCCCTGCATTACTTCATCCATGTTCTGGGCGGTTTCATCAGCAATCATAATTCCTTTGTTTACTGCCTGAACAGTCGTTTCAATTAATTTTGTTGTTTCTCCTGCTGCTTTTGCAGATGCTTCCGCAAGATTCTTTACCTGTTCTGCTACGACTGCAAAGCCTTTTCCGGCTTCCCCTGCTCTGGCTGCTTCAATTGCAGCATTCAAAGAAAGGAGGTTTGTCTGGGAAGCGATATCATCAATTGTGTTGATAATTGTACTGATTTCTTCAGAACATTTGCTTATTTCACTAATAGCATTTTTTAGCTCCATCATTTTTGTGTTTCCTACGCTAAGGCTAGAACCAGCAGCGGAAGCAATTTTAACAGATTCACTGGCATCCTCAGCATTGTCCTCCAACTGCTTGGATATTTCTGCGACACGTGAGGCAAAGTCGCCTACTTCCCCGGCCTGAATCGTACAGCCCTCAGCAAGATCTTCTGCAGCTTTCGATAATTGCTCCGAACCGCTGTTGATTTGTTCGGAAACTTCACGGATTGTAAGCAGGGTCTCACTTATTTCCCGACAAATTTTAATAAAAGACTCTTTGATTGCTATAAATTCTCCAACATAATTTTGCTCTAACTGGATTTTATAATTTCCCTGTCCCATCTGTTCCAATACATGGGAAATTTCTGCTATTATACCAATAAGGTTTCCTTTCAGGGTGTTAATAGCTGTCGTCATCCGTCCAACTTCTGTGTCATCTTCCTGCAGCTCAAGGGCTGTATGGAAATTACCTTCTGCCAATGCACCCATTTGCTCAGATACTTTAAGAATCGGGGTTAATAATTCCTCTTTGGCAAATTTTATTGTTTTCATGATTTGCAGAACAACAAAAGCAAAGGCGCATAGGAGTGCAAGTTCAATTATCAGTTGGAGGACTTTTATCATATGCTTTTTTCGATTCAGCCGGATTTGGATATTATCAATCATCTCATCTGTTTTTGAATTGATTTGTGATATGGTATTTTTGTATTCTTCACCATATACATAAGAGATTGCTTTTTGGGCATCTCCATTACCGGCATAATTCATTGCTTCTTCTTCTAAAGGAACCAGTTCATTTGACATATCATCAATAGAGTTTAGCGTAGACCACTCTTCTGAAGTGATATCATTTTTTTCTAAGCCTTCCTTTGCTTTTTCCCGGTTTTTGTTTTCGTTCAGTTCCCTCATGTAATCATCATAATAGGTCTGGTCTGTCGTTACTGCATAGGCCTGGACGGCATATGTAAGGGCTTTTGAGCCGAGACGGTACTGGTTTAGAAACATGGTGGATTCTG
>CANRVD010000141.1 GCA_947643145.1 uncultured bacterium
TGTGAATTTGCTTCAATTTTTATAACGATCAGATAACTTGCTGATGTTGGTGCAGGCAATCTGCTAATACTCAACACACAAAGCCAAAATCAGGCGCATCTAATCTGCATGGAGCTGGTGCATCTAATTTGCAGGACAACACTGACCGTCTGCATTCATAACAGGCTGACCGTCTTCTTCAGTCGCACCCTCTTCCTGCATGTCGGCCTCTTCTGCTGCTTTCATTTCATCCAGCACCTGATCCTGTGCCTTGATAAACTCCGAAGCTTTATCCGCATCTCCACGGAACACAAGGGATAAATGGATTTCTCCCTCTGCTTCCAATCTGGCAAGGAGTTTGCTCTGCTTCGGTCTTACCAGAATGGTTACCGTGGAAGGCAGTTCTTTCTCTTCCTCCTCTGACAGTTTCTCCCCGGTGTTGGCATCATAGCCGGACTTGGCTGTCACTGCGATGACCTCCACGTATTTGAGTTCCACAGGGATTATGGTTTCTCTACTGCCAAGGTAATTCGGTGCAATGACGGACACGATATCCCCACTCTTTAACTTGCCGGACAATCCTTCCGCAAAGGTATTGATGGTAATGGACATGGCCTGCTTTTCCCCATTTAAACTGTAAAGGTACTTATTTTCTGCGGCAGGCTCATTGGAAATCTTATCCGTAAGAATGTAATCTCCTGCATACACAGTTGTGGTCAGATATTTTCCCTCCACATCTGCAATATTTCTTATCACGTTTTCCGGCAGGTTATGATTTCCTACCTCTACCTCGTCCAACATACTTCTTGTAATCTCTTCACCCTCATTCACCTGCCTATTGAAACGGACAATGGTAACCTTCTTGGATAAGCCTGCATTAACAAGGGGTATAATGACAAAGCAGATAATCAGGGACACTGCAATACAGAAAATCCCCAGCACGGTTCTGTTCTTAAATAATTTCATTTTGCGATTCCTCCTAATAATTTGTTCTTACCTTTGTATATTTCTTGCGGTTCTTGCATACTGCAGCCACCACACCTGTGATAACTGCCAGCACACTTGCTGCTACTAACATCTTTTTCATGATTAACCTCCAATTCTTTCTCAATTTTCTGCACAAAAAAGACACCGCATTTTTTACGGTGTCCTTACAGTCCATCTATTACATTGTCATTTTCGGTTCCGACAATTCCTGCTTTTCTGACATCACCATGTCATAAGCAGGCTTTAAAATCTGTTCAAACCTTGCAGATACATACCTCTTATAAAAAGTTTTCTGCAACTCGGTAATAAAGGGTACTTCATCAATAAACCCTTTTATCTGCTCCAAGTTGGTTTTCGGAACCATTCTTTGTATTGCGGCATTGCATTCCGGCTCCTCTGCTGACATCAGAAAATCATAGTAATTAATTTTTCTTCCGTCTAACTTAATTGCTGATGTTGGGAATTGGTATATTCTGGCATTCATCACATCTTCATTTACCAGTGCCTGTTCCATAATCCTTTCATCTGCCTGTGGCAACAGACAGCTTCCACAGTCATAAATCAGAGCAAGGCTTGCCTCTTTTGTAGAATCATCATACAAAAAGCCCCAGTTTCCATTGTGTCTGTCAAAATTTCCAAGCAGGGCATCTACCACAAAGACATTCCAAAAGTGCTGCATCAAAATGGATGGTTCCACATACTGCTGTTTTTCTATGGTATCCATAATGTCTGCCAGTTCGGTTCCGCTTCCTCCGGACTCAGAATCCAGAATGGTATTTTTTATGGAGCAAAAGTCAAACAGCCGATACCTGTCTTCCGTAAAGTCCCGGCATGCACATACCACCTTCACTTTCCCACTTACTTCATAGGTTCCAAGCAGGGTTTCCTGCGCCTTGATACCAATCATATTAAAAATACTGCTTGCGATATGCTCACTAATACAACTGTTCGTATAGGACAACTCTGTCGGCTTCATCGCACCGGACGGTGGAAACTTAAGCATATACTCTCTTCCGTTATATTCCACTGCAATCTTCTTTCCGTTAGCACCATTGTATGCTCTTCCTAAAATCTTTTTGCAGTTTGTAAAATCAATCGTTCCTGTCATGTTTTCCTCCGAAAAGATACTTCTTTCGCAAAAATTCTGCATGTTCCCGTGTAATTGCTCCATCATTAATTTCTGCTATGTTAATGCTTCCGTACAGTTCTCCCCACAGGCAATCTAATAAATCAGACTTGTTTTTCAACCCTTCCTTGTAGGCATCTAAATCATGCTGCAAATATTCCGGCAGGCCATATTCGTAGGCACGTTCCCTTTCTGCATTCTGTATTCCTGCAACTGTCAGCATCTCCATGGAAACGCCCAATACCTTTGCCAATTTATATACCGTTTCTGCACTGCATTTTTCCAGTCTGGTTTTTCCACTGCATATATCATTCAGTGTAGCGTGAGGAATACCTGCTTCTACCGCAAGTCGGTATTTTGTCATGTTCTGTTTCTTCAATAACCTTTCTACCATCGCCTCTTCCTCCTCTCTATCTATTATATCGGCATACCGAAATATTATCAATAGAAAGCAAAAAGTTTTTTGCAAGGTTTTAGAAATGCTATTTTACAAAAGACTTAAAACACTTATTACCATCCCCAGCAGTAAGAAAGGAACAAGCGGATATGCCTGTTCCTTCTCTGCTACACAATTCGCTTTTCTTATTTTCCTTACGCACTGCCTTACTGCATGAAACAGTAACAAAAAACTTAGTGCCATCAGAAGTCCAGCAAGAGTTCTTTCAAACCCAAGCACCAATCCGCAGGCTCCTGTCAGCTTGATATCTCCTCCTCCGATACCTCCTACAGTTATCTGTATCAGCTCCTTATAAGTTTTTACCTTGCCATTTAAAATATATCCCTCCTTGGTTTCAAGCTGCATCGCCTGTAAAGTATCTATAACTCCTTCACACCCATGCCTGTACTTATAAGTTGCCAACGCACTTGTACTGATACCTATTTCATTGGCGAGTTCCACCACCGTCTTATAATATCTGCCCCGTATAATACACACAGGCAGATAGGACAACATTTCTTCCGCCGGTATACCTGCTTTTACTTTGGTTTCCCAATAAATATCCACTGCGGTTTCAAAATCTGTACCATGATTCGTCATCATCTCATGAATGCAAACTCCGGCAATCCCAAGTTCCCGGTATAATTCATTTTTACTGGCATATACTTTTCCGCGATAGGTTATTTCAAACTCAGGTCGGTTTATTTTTCTTATTGGCTGTAGCAATGCCCTTTCCAATTCAAAACCATACTTCAGTCGGTCAAATATAATTGATGGATCATGATTGTACGCAGTCGCCAGTGCAGAGATACCGTTATATTCTTTTCCATGGAAAGTTATCGTTTCCTTTTGCAACAAGACTTTTACGATTTCTTCCAGCGATTCGTTTTCCTTCAGCCTTGCAAATATAGAACCCGCATTCAATCCAAACGCTAATGCAATACTGTTTACATTTTCATACTGTCGATTCCATAGGATATAGGATTTTTTCTTTTCCTCCGATTTTGCCGCCCATAAAACTGCATCCTCAATATCTCCTGTCCTATAATATCTGTGCATCAACTGCGAATATGGAACCTGGATATCTTTACTGAGTTCCTTGAGCGAGACATATTTTTTCCCTTTATACTCCACCTGCGTTCCCGGTTTTGGTATTCTCTCTCCCTCCTTCCTTTTTTCCTGTTTTTCTCCAACCTGAATCCGTGAAGTTAATTGTATTTATATGCCAATCTACAATCAGATTGGC
>CANRVD010000142.1 GCA_947643145.1 uncultured bacterium
AGCTGAAGCTGTCCCTCGGCATGGAAACCGAAGACCCGACGGAGGGGCTTTCCTTTTACGATGAGGAGATGGAGGAATGCGCCTGCGGGTATGCGGATTATGTCCTCTCGCTAGTGGAGGAGGCAAAGCGGGAGTGCAAAGACCCGGTTGTGCTGATCGAGCAGCGGTTGGACTTCTCACGGTTTGTGGAGGAAGGTTTCGGCACTGGCGACTGTGTGGTCATTGCGGACGGGACTCTGTATATCATCGACTACAAGCACGGCAAGGGCGTGGAGGTTTCCGCCGAGGGGAACCCGCAGATGATGCTGTATGCCCTGGGCGCGCTGGAGCTGTTTGACGGCATTTATGACATTGACACCGTCCGCATGGCAATCTACCAGCCGCGCCGGGAGAATGTCAGCGTGTATGCCATGGCGAAGGATGTGTATGTGGTCGCTTGGGCAGGAGGACATGAGGATTTGGGAGTGGCTGCCGAAACAAATTTAATATTTCCATGGATACAGGGCTGTCCGCCGATTGGCGGGCGGCCTTTTATCATACAAAAAATCTTTTTAAGGAGGGTTTCACTATGAAGGAATTCTGGAACACAATTCAACTCATTTTTGCGGGTGTCGGGGGATGGCTCGGTTACTTCCTCGGCGGCTGTGACGGCCTGCTGTATGACGTGCTGAATAAAAACCCCTTCGGGTTTGAACTTGCCGGAGTGGTGGTAAACGACAGTGTAACGCGCGAAGCAGTCACAAAAGACCAGATGAGGAAATTCCTGAAATTTGTCCATGATGATGCAGTGTACTGCAAGTATTATGAGGTGGCCTATATCCTGTTCCATACAGGCATGAGGATTTCGGAATTCTGCGGCCTGACGCTTTCAGACATCGACCTGGAAAACAGGATTATAAATATCGACCACCAACTGCAGCGCTCCTCAAGAATGGAGTACATCATTGAAAGCACCAAGACCAATGCGGGAACCAGGAAACTGCCGATGACGGATGATGTGGGGCAGTGCTTCCGGGCAATCATTGAGGACAGGGAGACGCCGAAGCATGAGCGTATCATAGACGGGTATGGAGGGTTCCTTTTTACAGATAAGAACGGCTACCCGGAAGTGGCGATGCATTGGGAACACCGTTTCAAACATATGCTGAACCGCTACAATGAGATTTACCGGGTGCAGATGCCGAAGATCACGCCCCATGTCTGCAGGCATACCTATTGCAGCAATATGGCAAAAGCGGGGATGAATCCGAAAACATTACAATACCTAATGGGACACAGCGATATTGGCGTCACGCTGAACACATATACACATCTTGGACTGGAGGATGCAGAGGGCGAACTGAAACGGATGGAAGAATTGGAAAATGCGAGGAAGGAGCTGGGTAAGACAAAAGGGGAAAACCCCGTGTCGCAGGAAATGTTCCGGGCAATTTAATTGAGGAAATGATAGGAAGGCGCTCTGCTTCGGCAGGGCGTTTTCCATTTGTGTGATATGGAATAGTATTGAAAATGTGGTGGTATGAACAGATGACTTCTGCTATAATAAGGAAAGCGTTATTGCATCCGTATCGTTAAAAGATGCACACCCCTAAACCTAAAATGCACCCCCCTATCCCCAAAATCGGAGTAGTTTTGCACCCCCTGTCCGACTCTTAACTTGACCCACAATTATAACATATATTTTCGATAAGCAAGTAATGAGCAAAGAACCTCTAAGCCCTGACAAATAGAACGTGCTCCGGGCATACCATCGCTCGGAGCACCTTTTATTCCACTCAGAATCCCTAAATCATAAATCGCCTCTTTCAGTGTATATGTTTCAGGAATTTCTTTTGTTTTTCTTGCACAGCAGTATAATATTTTCCATTCTTCTTTATCAAACACAATTTCACTCGAGATTTCCGGACATATTTTTCCTAAATAAGTCAAATTTAGTATCTGCAGTGCGATAACCGAATATAGTAATGTTAAATATTTTAATCTCTCATATTCCCTCGCCTGATTTTTCTCTATTTTGCATCCACTTTTTAAGATGAAATGAAAACGTTCTATTTTCCATCTGTGTGCATAACATTGTATCAGCTTTTCTATATCTTTTTCGTTTTTTACTCTTACCGTTGTTAGCAGAAACCATTCGGTTCCTTTTTTTCCGGATTCATGTACATAAATTGCTGTTAGTACAAGTTTTTCTCGTATATGTTTTTCTGTTCTCCTTTTTGGACAGTGAACCACAACCTCTTTATAATGATAATCCATTTTTACATTTCTGGCTGGAATGTGTTCTTTGGGATTCCTGCCCATCCTGACAATCATGCTTCCAGCCACAGGAGACTGGTGGAGTTCATGAAAAATCTTTTTTCCGTCATCCACCAGCGGTTTTGCACTAGCCGAATCAGAAAATTTTCTCCCAAATCTGCAGCGTTCGAAAAAAATTCATAAAAATCTCCTTCACGGTCACATACTGTCAATACCGGAATATCTTCTGCAACCCTCTGATGAATTTCGTTCATTGTATGAATCCATCGGTAGCTCTCTTTTTCTTCTATTGGCCTGGAACGTTTTTCATCTTTTGTTCCAGAGTCATCCCTGCGTACATCCCTCGTATGTATTTCCTGATAAAGAAGACCCAGGGGAATTCCCTGGTCTGTGGCCGCTATACAAGAATGTACAAGCATTCCCCTCTGTTCCGTACTGCAATGGTATCCCATTCCTTTGATTGCTTTCCGGTTTCCAAATCCAACAGATGTGGTATCCTGAATGGCAAGTATCCAATCTGCATCCGCATGTTTCATTTTTTCTACAGTTGCCCTAGATACACTATCCAACAGTTCATCCCTGGATACATCCTTATTACTAAAGAAGCGATACGCTGCTTTTGCAGAACTTCTGGATCCGGCTGCAGCCCAGGTGGATTTATCTGGCGCTGCAGCAAATGCATCCATAATTTTAAAAAAACGTGATTTCAAACGCTGATCAACAAATTTTACATCTACAAATTCCGTTTCCCAATTCGTATATTCTGCCGTCATACGGATCACCTCTTTTTCTTTAGTATAGCATAGAAACAAGAGGATATCCATATAAACTTGTGGGTCAAGTTAAGCTGTCCGACTACGGAAAGACTACGAATGAGGGATGTGATTTGCTACGATTTGCCCTATTTTGCAAAAAGTGTAGTACAACAGGGGTGATAAAACTAAAAAATATAAGCCCGCAAAACGTGCCAAAACACGGCACTTCTGGGCATTTTGAGAAAGGGAAAAATTATGATAAAAATACTTTTCGTCTGCCACGGCAATATCTTGAAAAATTCCGGAAAAGCCTGCAGAATCAATAATTTCTTGACAGGGAGAAGCTCTTACTACACCACTACTACACCATTTTTGAAAGAGCCTTGAGATGACATGGGATACAGCAAAATAAATTTGTTTGCAGGATGGCAGTTTTCTTTATAAAAGGGAAACTGCCATTTGCCATAGAAAAATCAGGAAAAACATAATGAAATGTATTGTTAGGTAAATAAAGATTTTTACAAAGGTTGCTTTTTTGAGAATAGTAAAGTAGAATATAGATAATGATAAAATTAAGATAAAATATTGATAAGGAGTGGATGCTTATGTTACAGATTAGACCTGTTTCAGATTTGAGAAATAAGTTCCCGGATATT
>CANRVD010000143.1 GCA_947643145.1 uncultured bacterium
GAATTGGGAAATGTCACAGTGTACCACAGATTTTAAGTGATGGCAGAATAGAACTGTCAGAACAATGGCAGTGGCTGAATGGCGATAAATCAAAAGGTTCGTCAATCGTCATAGAAAAAACTAACGATGAAAAATAAATATCATCACTCTCGCACCATCCAGTCTGGCAAAGCAGTATTGTATTCACAGACGTTTCGGATGAAGGTGTTTACGAGTTTACGATATATGCAGGCAAAAATTTCATTGTCATAGCTGGTAAACAATTATTCTCCTCTATCCGACAGAGAAGAGTGATATAACGGGAAATCAGTTATGAGCCTTGGCATTACCGCTATGTGGGTAAGGAGCCAGCTAAGGAAATCTATGAAACGGGGATTTGCCTTGAGGAATATTTAAACGCTTAGAAATGTATGGTTTTCTCTAAAAACGAAATGAATGCAAGAGGCTGTGGAATATCACCAGACAGCGCATAGAAACAGTTGGACCGTATAGAACAGGGTAAAAAGCACTTATTTGAAAGGAAATTTGATTGATAAGAAGCTGAATCTGTCGTGACTGAGAAAACAAAGAAACCAAATTGGAAATTGTGGGAAACTATGGCAGCAGCTTTGTTTTATCAAAGGATCCGCAAACGGATGGCTTAGTAACAAGGACATCAATACACAGTGTTCGCTGTGTGCGGGTGTCCTTTTGCTATATGTACTAATAAGTAGAGTTTACCATCTGAATGGAAATTTAATGAAAATAAAGGAATCTTAAGATAATTTAGAGGGTGCTTAGAGATGAATTTGATACGATAGGCTTGTAATAATGATTCAATCGTTATATCGAAAGGAGAACAAAATGAAAAACAGAGTAAAAAAAGTTCTTATATTGACAGGAATCTTATGTGTTATGGGTATTACGCTTTGTGCCTGTCAGGGGACAAAAGAAGTTTCGGATGAGAATTTGAACCAAGAGGAGATAGGCGGAACAGATTCTAAAGAAAAAGATTTCCCAAATGAAGATCAGGAACAAGAAGATCCAAGTGAAATAAATTCTGAAGATGATGCGGCGGATGATTCTTTAAATCAAGAATCAAACACGGAAAATACCGATGAAACTAACGGAAGTCAGGCTAAGGCAAAGGGAGGCGAAATTAATACTGATGCTCCCAACTTGGAAGGAATCATAAAGGACATTCAGGAAAAACAGCTTACTGTTGTAGAGTTGATTACAGAAGAAAGCGAGAATGGTGGAGAGATTATGGTGGGACCGGGAAGCAGTGATGATTCCGAATTCCGTAAGGTTACAGTTACATATGATGATAATACAGTGTTTGTGATTCAAAATATTTATGACGGCGGAGCCAGATCTGAGACTGAAAATGGAACATCATCCGATTTGACCACCGGGCAAATGGTGAAGATATGGGGAACTTCTGCGGCAGACGGTTTGCAGGCAACACAAATCTGCATTGTCAAGGTGGTGTCAGACTGATATAGGTAAATAGGAGATGATATCTTTTCCATTAAATGGATTATGCTAAACGGTGGAAATACATCGGAAATAATGATGAAGGAGACCGAAATTGTGGCTGTCAAATTGGTAAATCGTGAGGAATTGCTTGCTATGTACCATCATGGAGAATTACATCCGCTGCTCAAAATGATTAAGTGACAAAAAAAGTCGAGACAGTCTCAAAGAAGAAATATACAATGTAAAGTAAGTAATTTCTTCCAGCATCTCACATGATGTGAGGTACTATATGAACCTTACATATGAAAAAGAACAAAGCATGTGAGAATTGAAAAGATTTTCGTAAGGAACCTCTGAATCATTCTCAGGTGGTTCCTGTGAAAGAATATTTGTGCACGTAGGCTATCAATTTGTATAGCCTGAATGCGAGGAAACTTGTGAAAGGATAGTGAGAGAGTCATTGATATTGCCATAAAGTACCGCTATGAATCCCCAACAGCTTTTACCAGGGCATTTAAAGGCTTTGCTGGTATCGGGACTTCTGCTCTGAAGACAGAGAACAGTCTCATACAGGCATTTCCGCTGATTCGGTTTCATGTATCTGTGGATGGCGGGCAGCCATTGAAATTCAGAGTGGAGGAAAAGCGGCTTTCCGTGTAGTGGGGATTTCCTGTCTGCTGGATAAGGAGCTTAATAAAAATTTTGAGGTGATTCCAACAGTATGGGATACAGTTCTTGCCGACGGAACACTTACTAAACTGAACGCCTTGCAGGAAGGTATACCACAGTTATTATTGGGTATCAGTATTCATCATACAGAGGACTGGAAATATCTGATTGCAGTTCGCTCTGACAAGAAAGATGATACTTTTGAAGAATATTGGATTCCGGCATGTAAATGGGAGATTTTCGAGGGACGTGGCACGAACCATTCCCTGCAGCAATTGGAAAAGCGAGTCATTGCAGAATGGCTCCCTACGTCCAGCTTTACATTTGCAAATTCTCCGGATATAGAGGTATATATCAAAGCCGATCCACAGGAGGAGGTTTATGAATGAGATACTCAAGCTTTTAATTGGAGAATGACTGAAGCGGTTAGGAGGAAAACATGAATTGTTCAGAGGTAATAGCAGAATTAAAGATACGGGCGTCTGAGAAATATAAGGCGAACGTGGTGCGTATGGGGATTCCGGAGCAATATAGTCTTGGCGTATCGACGGCAGAGGTCAGAGGCCTTGCCAAAAAGATTCAGAAGTCAAATGAGCTGGCGCTTGAACTATGGATAACAGGATATCATGAGGCAAGGCTGTTAGCCGTGTTATTGATGAATCCAAAAGAAATGACAAAAGATGCTGTGGAGCAGTTGATTGGCGATGTAATATCCTGGGATTTGTGCGACCATTTGTGTAAAAATCTTTTGATTAAGATGGATTGCCGGAGCGCCCTGATAGAAGGGTGGATTACTTCATCGCAGATATATAAGAAACGGGCGGCATTTACTTTGATTGCATCGTCTGTGATTCATGACAAAAAGCTTTCAGACGATATGCTGGACTACTATCTAGGATTGATAGTCCGGTATTCAGATGATGAGCGGGAGCATGTAAAAAAGGCAGCATCCTGGGCGTTGCGCGAAATCGGAAAGAGAGATTTCAACTACAATGAAAAGGCGCTGTTGTTGGCGCATGAGTTTGCGGAGAGTGACAGTAAGGCATTGAAGTGGATTGGAAAGGACGCCATTAAGGAACTGGGGACATTGGTCAAGGCAGAAGGGCGCGGACGTTTAATTTCGTCGAAGTCTCGAATGGGAAAAGAGACTGCCGGAAGCGGAGCATAATAAGGATAGGAAGTGTGGATTTCATGCATAAAGATACGAAATGGGCAAATCATTTCTATGCAGAGGGAAGATGGAATCTATTACATGTTTGTCGTGGACTGGTTAAACGGGCTGAAAAATGAAAACGGAAAGTGGGATATGGGAAAATCCTCTTCTCCTTATTGCATATCTGGACATCCCAAATATGCAGCTTTTACAACTGAATAATTGGCAGCCTGTTCAGAAAGCTTGAATATTCAAACATGATTATAAATATGCTTTGTAATTATTACGTACAAAGAGAGCCATAGTACGCTATGAATAATAAGGGCTGCTATTTC
>CANRVD010000144.1 GCA_947643145.1 uncultured bacterium
CTCAGAAAAATATTCTGCGTCAAACTATCCAAAACTTAATTTTCGTTGTACTAGTCAGTCAATATCCACTACCTATTCTACAAATTCATCGGAAGGATTTTCATCATCAGGCGCCGGTGCTTCTGTAACCTCCGGTGCCTTTGTCTCAATCGGACTCTTCGTTGGCACTGGCTTTTTCGTTGTCGTTGGTTTCTTTGTTGCTTCCGGCTTCTTTGTAACATCAGGCTCAACCGGCTGGCGTGTCTCCACTGGCTCTTTCGTCTCTACTGGCACTTTCGTCGGTTTTGGACGCTTTGTTGCCTTTGGTTTTGGCGTCTTTTCCGGCGGCGCCGTTACTATCGGCGTCGTCGGTGTATACACAGGCGGTGCCGTCGGAATAATCGTTGCCTTTGGCTTTGGTGCCGATGTCATCTGCGGCTCATTTGTCAAATCTGTATCTGTATCCCGAATTGGATCCTCTGCTACCTTATTTTCGATTGTGGTCAACTTATAATACTCTTCCAATGTCAATTTGTTCTTCTTCAGATATTTTGCAAGATTCCTGCCCACATACCGGATATGCCACGGCTCATAGGAATATCCCGTGATTTTAGTTTTGTTTTTCGGATAGCGGATAATAAAACCATACTTCTGGCAATTTTTCTTCAGCCATTTTCCCTCTGCTGACCTGCCAAAAGATTCCTCAATAGTACAGTTTACCGAATCAGCCGACACATCAATGGCAAGCCCTGTCTGATGCTCACTGCTGCCAGGCATTGCTGATACTTTATCCGTCTTATCCTTTCCTCTGGTTTTCACATTATTGTTATAAATTTGCATCTGTCTTTCATATGAACGATAAGCAGATACCAGCTTTAACGTATAACCCTCCGCCCTTGCTCCGGCAAAAAGCTCCTCCAGTGCCTTTGCTGCACGCTTGCGCACATAACTCTTCTCATATACCCCATAATAACTAAATGGCACATTTGGGACAACCAAATCTGACGGTACATAGTCCTTTGAAATCGGATAATCACGATTTACCAAAACGGTATAACTATCCGGCTTCGTATCCACCTTTATGTACTGCTTCTTAACTTTTTCCTTCGAATCATTGGAATTAATCAAATCCCCGTCCTCCGGAGGTTCTGTGTTATAATAATATTCATATGCATCATCCTGCCTGTCCGATACCTCAGCATCTGTTCCTGCACGAAAATGCCCTACCCTCGTAGATAATGTTCCAACAAAAAGAATAATACATGTGCCTAATATAATCGCCTTTTTTCTCATTAAATAACCCCTTTTTGGTATGCTTTCAAGGTAATAATCGCACCTTTTCCCCTGTTTTCAGTGAAATACTTTGTTTCTTTAATCAAAATATTGTAAACTTATCGTAAGGATTATACCACATATTGAAACAAAGTGCAAAAAAAATAACGAAATTATTTTCTTCTTTTTAGCGAAAAAAGAGGCAATTTGCACAAAAAATATATATTTGACTTTTTTGTATTTCTCCGTCAAAATAACATATATAAATATCAGCTGAAAATACCGCAATTATGTGCGCTATTTATGGCACCCCTGTAATCCGCAAAATCTGTCAGCAATATTGAGAAGAAATGGAGAAAAATACTGTGATGCAGTTCGGAAAAAAGTCAAAAGAAATGAGGAAAACTATGCCAAATGAAATAATAGTAAAAGCACCTGCCAAAATTAACCTTACACTTGATGTGGTGGGCGAGCGCCCCAATGGCTACCATGATTTACGCATGATTATGCAGACCATTGATATCTGTGATGAACTAACGATTACTAAAACCGGCTCACCACAAATCGAATTAGCAA
This sequence comes from uncultured bacterium, assembly GCA_947643145.1. Classification (GTDB taxonomy): domain Bacteria; phylum Bacillota; class Clostridia; order Lachnospirales; family Lachnospiraceae; genus Butyribacter. The sequence continues at coordinate 1,828 of CANRVD010000144.1, forward strand.
TGAATCAGGAACTGCCGGATGGCATTCCGCCGGAAAAAAACCTGGTCTATCAGGCAGCCAGACTAATGCAGACACAATACCAGTTACCATACGGCTTTCATATTCATTTAATCAAGAACATTCCAGCCGCCGCAGGGCTTGCCGGCGGAAGTGCTGACTGTGCAGCAACGCTTTTAGGTATTAACCGCCTTTGCAACCTGTCCCTTGATAAAGAAACACTGTGTGAACTGGGTGTCACTCTTGGCGCAGATGTTCCATTCTGCATAAGGAAAGGTACTATGCTGTCTGAGGGAATCGGAGATGTATTAACCCCTCTTCCCGATTTACCGCCTCTTTGGGCACTTTTAATAAAGCCTGATTTTCAGGTTAGTACCGCAGAGGTATACGGCGAACTGCAATGGAAACGTCTTGGCTTCCATCCTGATACAGAAAAGGCTCTCGATGCCATTAAAAGATATGATGTCATTACACTGGCACAATCACTATCCAATGTGTTAGAAAATGTAACCTTTGCCAAATTTCCTGAACTTGCAGAAATAAAGGACTTTTTCCTGAAAAACGGTGCGATTGGCTCACTAATGAGCGGAAGCGGCCCTACTACTTACGGGTTATATCAGGACGAAATTCTTGCCCGTATTGCTTACAAAACTGCAAAGGAAAAGTATCCTGACTATGAAATTTTATTATGTCAGACAAAAGTACCAAAAAATGGCTAAAATTTTTTGCAAAAAAGACGATATATAAAACACAAGAAGAAACGTCATTCTTCTACTCTGCTTTTGCAGATTACAATGAATAGTTGCTATTGGCAGTTCTTTAGATTATGCATAAATAGCAACTAGCAGTAACATATTTTGTGACAAAAATTAAGAAAGGTTCATGGAAGGACACCATGAAAAAGGAAAAAGGAGGTTCAAGCAATGGATAATATGACAATTAACAACAATGTGAACACATATGCTGCTGAAACAGCTACTTCCGCTTCAAAGACTAATACTACAGAAGCTGCTGACAAGACTGTGAAGGAAGACAATGCTGCTGTGTATGAGAAATCTACAACCACAAAGAAGGACAGCGCTAACAAAATTTATAACAAAGATGCTATTGTTGGTAAGTTAAAAGCTGACCAGCAGAACCGCATCACTTCTATGCAGACTTTAGTTGAAAAGTTACTGAATAAGCAGAAAGGTACATTTGACCTTGCAAATGGCAAAAATCTCGCTGCTACATTCCGTCAGGCTGCAGGTTTGGCAAGCCCTGAAGATATTGCAAATGCAAAGGCTTCTATCGCTGAGGATGGTTACTGGGGCGTTGAACAGACTTCAGACAGACTCGTTAGCATGGCAATCGCTTTAAGTGGTGGTGATACAGAAAAAGCTGATGAGTTAAAAGCTGCAATCCAGAAGGGATTTGACAAGGCAACTGCTGCCTGGGGAGAGGATCTTCCTCAGATTTGTAAAGATACTCTTGATGCGACAATGCAGAAAATGGATGATTGGAAGAATGGTGTAACAACCGCAGAAAATTATTCCAAATATCTTTCTTAATCTTTTCACAAACCTTAAAGTCGGGGCACTTGCTGTATAGCAGGTGCCCCGGCTTTTATTCAAAAAACATACTGCTGCACTTCGAGCAATTCCCTATACAGATTAAAGTGTCAAAAGGTTCATTTTTTCTTATACTTCATCAATTTACCTTTTGACACCTTAATCCTATGATGTTAGGGTCAAAAGGTAAATTTTTGTATATACTTCGTCAATTTGCACA
>CANRVD010000145.1 GCA_947643145.1 uncultured bacterium
GTTCATCATATTTGGTGTGGTATCTTTAACTATGGGAAACTCCTGTTTCCCATTTGGATACTGCCCTATCTGTAATGTTCAGTTTTTCTGCCAACTGTGCTTGAGTTAGTTTTTTCTCTTTCCGACATTTGGCAATAAATTTTCCAATCTCTGTCTGATTTATCATTTTTTCTCCTTTCGCCTTGAACGGATACATCTAACTGTATGTTTTTCACATGAACCAACGGTTGGATTGGGGAGATTCAACCATTGGCTGGGAAGCCTTTTTTGCCGTTTTCTGTATCATTTTAGCATACGGCTGTTCACTTTTCTTTCCCTCCCGCCATTCCTTTTGCCACTCCCGGTTATGTGCAAGCCGCTTTTCCTTATTGGGAACGGCAATGGTATCGGGAAAGTTTTTATCTTTTGGCTATAGTAGATTACTTAAGCAGGGAAAATGAACTTCCATTGTGCAATGATTATGAAGATATAAGGAACTGTAAGCTGTCGGAGCCGTGATATCCAAAGGATATTAAGAATACAAGTCCTTATAGTCCTAAATTATCGCAATACTCTAAGTATTACCGTACCTATTCTAATGTGTTGAATATCAGGACAATTAGCGCGGAATATCTTGTTGCCATGAAATTAATGTCCGGGAGACGTTATAAGAAAGATTTGTCTGATATTATTGGTATCTTGAGTGAACAAAAAAGAGTGGGAGAGCCTTTAATTTATCGGCAGATTGATTGCGCAGTAAAAATTGTATTGTGCATACTTCAGAGGCGGTGAGGTTCGAATTGCTGTTACCCGGCATAATTTTGCTACTAATATTGTAATCAGTGATAATGGATGCGGGATTGCAAAAGAGGATTTATCACATGTATTTGAGCGTTTTTATAAGGGAAGACATGGTTCAAAGGATAGTGTAGGAACCTGCCTTGCCATGGCAAGGCAGGTTATTCTCCGTCAGAATGGAGTGATTTCGGTGGACAGCAAAGTGGGGAGTGGAACAACATTTCTCATTAAATAATACTCTGAGACAGCGGGTTAGGTATTACGGCAATTTATGTAAAAAAGTAAATACTTTTCCCTGTGTAGAAATCTGAGGAAATTTGCATAAATATGGTAATTATGTTATGATGATATAAATATGGTGTTAGAGGGAGAAGTATTTTTGACCCCACCATCAAAATATTTTTTTAGGAGGGTTTCTCATGGAAAATAATGAAAATGGATTTCAGAATGAAACTGGAACTGGGGCTGATAATGGTAATGTACAGCCAAATGATCCATTTGGAGCAGTGGAGAATGGTGGCTTTACACAGAGTGGTGCCACTAATAACAATGGATGGACACAGGCGTCTGGTGGCTATACCATGAATGGACAGCCGGTAAATAATATGTATAATCAGCCGCCGCAGCCACCACAGCAGGGCGGTCAGGGAATGGCGATTGCAGGCATGGTGCTTGGTATTGTTTCCTTAGTATGCTGCTGTCTGGGATGGATTGCAGCAGTTATGGCTATTACCAGTCTGGTGTTGTCTATTATTACACTTGTACAGCATAAGCCAGGCAAGGGAATGGCAATCTGTGGAATTGTCTGTGCTGCTATTTCTCTTGTATTAATCATTATTCTTTATGCAATCGCTGGAAGTGTAACTCCTTCTGATTTACAGGATTTACAGCGTACATTGGAAGAACTGGAGAATATGCAGTGATTTGTTACAATAGAAATGTATCATTGTTGGAAAAGGGAATGCGTTGGCATTCTCTTTTTTGATAACAGAAAATAATCAAAGGACATATTTCCAAAACCTGCTGCATACAGTTAGATAGGTGTGATAAAAAGAATACAGGCAGCAGGATTGGAGGAAAAAATGAATAGTTTTCAGGTATATAAAGATTTGGCAGAACGTACAAATGGCGAGTTTTATCTGGGGGTATGCGGTCCGGTGCGAACCGGTAAGTCTACCTTTATTAAACGTTTCATGGAACTGTTAGTGCTTCCGGGCATTGCAGATGAACACGACAGGGAAAGAGCGACAGATGAACTTCCGCAGTCGGCAGATGGAAAAACGATTATGACAACAGAGCCGAAATTTATTCCAAAAGAGGCAGTATCGGTAAATCTTTTTGGGGATAATCAAGTCAAGGTTCGTTTGATTGACTGCGTGGGCTATATCGTAAAGGAAGCTGCCGGTTTGCTTGAAGAGGACAGTGAACGGATGGTTATGACGCCGTGGTCAAAGGAAGCGATGCCGTTTACACAGGCGGCAGAGTTTGGAACCAGAAAGGTAATTCATGACCACTCTACGGTTGGAATTGTAGTGACGACAGACGGCAGTTTTGGAGAAATTCCAAGAGATGCATATCTGGAGGCAGAGGCACGTACCATTCAGGAATTAAAGAATATTGGAAAGCCTTTTGTTGTGCTCCTGAATTCATCAAAACCGTATAGTGATGAAACAGCAGAGCTTGTAAATAAAATGAATCAGGACTACAATGTATCGGTAATGGCGGTAAACTGTAACCAGCTTCGCAGTGAGGATATCCAGCATATTATGGAAAAAATGCTGTCTTCTTTTCCGGTCAACCAGATTGCGTTCCGCCTGCCAAAGTGGGTAGAGATGCTTCCAAAGGAGCACTGGCTGAAGGGTGAGCTGGTGGAAAAGGTGCGTGGCATCCTTGGGAAAATCACGCAGATTCGGGATGTTACAAAAGAAAATTTTGAAACAGACAGCGAAATGATACGGCAGTTTAAGATTGAACATATTGGCATGGAAAATGGTATTGTAACCATTGAGACATTATTTGATGACAGTAAGTATTACCAGATACTCAGTGAACTGGTGGGGATGGAGATTACCGGAGAGTACCAGTTAATTCATCTGCTGCAGGAGTATGTGGAGAAAAAGAGGGATATTGAAAAAATCGGCGAGGCATGGAATGAGGTTCACCGTAAGGGATATGGCGTGATTACGCCCGGTGTGGATGAAATCACGATTGATGAGCCGGAACTTATCCGTCATGGCAACAAGTTTGGTGTCAAAATAAAGGCGGTCAGCCCGTCCGTCCATTTGATTCAGGCAAATATTGAGACAGAAATTGCGCCAATTGTCGGAACGCAGCAGCAGGCAGAGGATTTAATCCAGTACATATCCGGCAAGAATACCGAAAAGGAAGAATCGATTTGGGAGACAAATATCTTTGGGAAGACAGTGCAGCAGCTTGTAGAAGAAGGGATGGATTCCAAGGTAAACCGCCTGACCGATGAAAGCCAGTTGAAGCTGCAGGAGACCATACAAAAAGTGATTAATGACAGCAATGGAGGGCTGGTCTGCATTATTATTTAAGATATCCCATACAGAATCAAGTGTTATGTCTGTGGTGAATACAATTCTGTTTTCATCACAGATCTTTTTATGACGGCTGACAAAAAGCCTATCATTAAGTTATCTGTTCTGGATATATTTTGCCACCAGCTGATGCCGCAGATTGATATGAAGGAATTCCTTTGCTTTATAGATAAATTCATGTATAATTATTTAAATGATGTTGAGGTCAAAAGGTAAATTTACATATCGACTTCGTCAATTTGCAC
>CANRVD010000146.1 GCA_947643145.1 uncultured bacterium
CTTGGAAGCACCGCAGAATTTTGCCCTTTCCTCTACTCCGTCTAACTCGCTTTCCTGTCCTACGTCAATGCAGACGCAGATAACTTCATAATCAAAGTTCTCCTTTAACCAAGGTATAATTGCTGTTGTGTCCAGTCCGCCGGAATAGGCGAGAATTACTTTTTCTTTCATTACAAAATCCTCCTATAAATATGTAATCAAAACCTTTGACTCTCAGTATAAGCAGAAATGCCCGTAAATGCAATATCTTTTTCAATATTGCAAATTTTTTTAAAAAAGTAAGGAAAAATTTGCAATTTTGTGGTACAGTATTAGTTGGTGAAAAATTCTAAGGTTACAGGACACAAAGTGAACAGTAGCGTTTTGAGAGCTTCCGAATGAATTAATGAAAGGAGAGATTACATTATGAAAGCATACAAGGATATGAGCAAAGAGGAACTCTTAGCATTAAAAAGGAGTCTGGAAGAAGAATTCAAAACAGAAGAGGCAAAGGGACTGTCTCTTAATATGGCAAGAGGTAAGCCTGGCGCTTCCCAGTTAACATTGTCAATGCCAATGTTAGACGTGATTAACAGTAGTTCTGATATGAAAACTTTACTGGGAAATGACACCAGAAATTATGGTGACTGGGATGGAATTGGTGAATGCAGGCGTTTGATGGCTGATATGATGGAAGTGAAAAAGGACAATGTTATCGTATGCGGCAATTCCAGTTTAAATATTATGTATGATATCATATCTTACTCCATGCTTATGGGCGTAAATGGTTCTACTCCATGGTGCAAACTGGATAAGGTTAAGTTTTTGTGCCCGGTTCCGGGATATGACAGACATTTTAAAATTACGGAATTATTCGGAATCGAAATGATTAATATTCCATTGAAGGAAGATGGACCGGATATGGATATGGTGGAGAAGTATGTTAATAATGATGATGCTGTGAAGGGAATCTGGTGCGTACCAAAGTATTCCAATCCAACCGGTATCTCTTACTCAGACGAGGTAGTAAAAAGATTTGCAAACCTGAAGCCGGCGGCAGCAGACTTTCGGATTTTCTGGGACAATGCGTATGGCATCCATCATTTATATGAAAATAAACAGGATGAAATTTTAAATATTCTGGAAGAATGTGAAAAGACCGGTAATCCGGATATGGTTTATATCTTTTCATCCACTTCCAAAATCAGTTTTCCGGGTTCCGGTGTGTCTGCCGTTGCGACCTCTTTTAAAAATATTGAGGATATAAAGAAGCGGATGACAACACAGATTATTGGACATGATAAAATCAACCAGTTACGCCATGTTCGATTCTTTAAGGATTTAGACGGAGTGAAAGCTCACATGAAGAAACATGGAGATATTCTCCGGCCTAAGTTTGAAGCTGTAATTGATATTCTGGATGCAGAGCTTACCGGACTTGAAATCGGAAATTGGAATAAACCAAACGGAGGATATTTCATTTCCTTTGATTCGATGCCAGGATGCGCCAAGTCTATTGTTGCAAAGTGTAAGGAACTTGGTGTTGTCCTTACCGATGCAGGTGCAACCTTTCCTTATGGAAAAGACCCAGAGGATTCCAATATCCGTATTGCCCCTACTTTCCCGACACAGGAAGAAATGGCAGAAGCGACGAAAATTTTTGCTCTCTGTGTAAAGCTTGCTTCCGTAGAAAAACTACTAGCGTATTGACCGCATTATATTTAGCTGAATTCCACAGAATATTTTTCTGAGAGTGCTGTTTCACAAACACAGGCGTAGCGGGCTACGCTGAGGCTTGGGGAATAGTGCTATCAGGAAAATAGGCAAGGAAGTTTAGTTAAAAAAGCTATCAATTATCATGACAAAATCATGAAAGATGATAATGTAATGCAGATTAAAATCGGCCTTGCACAGCGAAAAACCTTGACAAATCTTGCCAAAGTCGGAGGCGGCAGGATTGATACCGTCCGAAAAAGCGCTAAAATTGTACAGGAAGCGTTGGCAGGAGATGGCTGTTTGCAAATTGACTTTGAAAGTTCTTACCAAAAACAACGTTATAAAAAAGGATTAAAGTATCCGGGACCATATAGTGAGGTGGCACTGGAACCTGACCATAAAAAAGACACTGCTTTTAGTGTGAACTGACTTTCTGGGCAGTGCAGTTTTTGGATATAATTGACTCAAACATTATAGTTTAAAAAGAAGTAATACAAAATGAAACCTATCTAAACTATACCTATATGCTGTATGACGGCCTCTGTTATGCGGTAGAAACAGACAATGACAAGGTATATGTAATGTGTCAAAAGGAACTGGATGCATTACCAGAATATATGTAATCTGCAAAAAAGCGGCTTGGAAAGATGATACATGACCAACCCGATTTAGAAATAGATGAAGAAATGCAAAAAATAATGGAAGCATCACACTAACTCTTAACAGAATGATTTTATCCATCAAATTGCATTCATGACTCGTTTATGTTAAACTGATTATAGCCAAATGATAGATACAAAATTTTAAAATAGCAGAAAATAATTTATATCATATTACTATTTTAACTACCGAAAGCAGCATGGAGGAATAGATGGCAGAGAGAAAGATAAACAGAAAATATAAAGACAGGCTTTTCAGACTCCGGTTTGGCTCCGAAGAATACAAGGAAGACATCCTGTCCATATACAATGCGCTGAATGGAACATCCTACCGTAATGTGGATGATATTTCAATTACCACAATCGATGATGTCATCTACATTAAAATGAAAAATGACGTTTCCCTTCTGCTGGATGGAAACATGTCTCTTTGGGAACAGCAGAGTTCTGTCAACCCCAACATGCCGGTAAGGGGATTATTGTATTTTGGAAACCTGTATGACCAGTATATCAAAATGAATAAACTGAATATATATGGAAAAAAGTTACAGAAAATACCTACCCCTGAATATATTGTCTTTTACAATGGTGAGGAAGATTATGAACCGATTACCAAATTAAGGCTGTCGGATGCCTTTATTCATAAAAATGACAGTGGAGATTTTGAGTGGACAGCTACTGTCTATAACCTGAACAAAGGCAAAAATGACGAACTGCTGGCAAAGTGCAGGCCCTTGTCTGAATATATGGAACTGGTAAATCGGATACGCGACAACCAGAAAAATGGAATGAGTGTTAATGATGCTGTAGACAGCGCAGTTGACAGCTGTATTGAAGATGGTATTATGTCAGATTTCCTGACAAAACATAAGGCGGAGGTGAGGAACGTGTGCATAACAGAATTTGATGAAAAAGTATATACAGACGGCATACGGGAAGAGGGCAGGGCCGAGGGGCTTGAACAGGGCATCAAATCCATGATAGAAGTTTTCAAGGAATTGGGCATCAATCAGGAAAACGCTTCTGTTAAACTGAAAGAGAAATTTAATCTTGACAACACACAGGCTTTATTATATCTAAAGAAATACTGGATTTAATCTAATACCCCCTGTACTCATTAGGTTTGAAGGTTCAGCAATGTAAGAAGGAAATGTGTTTATTGCCGCGAAGCAACGAGCCAAGCGCAAGCTT
>CANRVD010000147.1 GCA_947643145.1 uncultured bacterium
TAAGACTTGACAATAAGGTATAATAAAGAGAATAAACATTCATGCGTTTGTCCTGCCATTTTATAGAAAAATAATGCTTTTTATAATAATCCATGCTATACTTTTAATAAGTGCACCGACTTTGCCGGTACGCCACTACATATTACTGTAACACCAATAAGCTATTAATACAGAAATGGGGGCAAAGCAAAAATATGATTAAAACATTAAACTTAGCAGGTATCTGGAATTTTGCAATGGATGCTGAAAAAATGGGGATTACAAATAACCAGTATCTTACAGTTCCAGAAGATACCATTTCACTTCCTGGTACAATTTCCCAGGCAAAAAAAGGAATTCCTTCCGATATAAAAGAGACCGGATTTCTAACTGACCCTTATCTTTTTGAAGGCTATGCCTGGTACTGCAAGGAAATCACACTGGAAGAGGAAGATATGGATAACGTTATCTACCTCTGTCTAGAACGTACCCGCATGACTAAAGTATGGGTAGATGACACTTTTGCAGGAGACTTTAACAGCTTAAATGCACCACATATCTATGATTTGACGGAATTCATCACAAAAAGGCAGTTCCGCCTGACCATTCTGGTATCCAATGTGGATTACCCAACAAAGGGAGGCCATCTTACTTCTCCTGATACTCAGACAAACTGGAATGGTATCATTGGTGAAATTGCACTTCACATATATGACTCTTTACATATTAAGAATATAAAAACTTTTTCAGATGTTGACACGAAATCTGTCCTTGTTACTTTTGACACGGTAAACCGTACCGGAACAGAAAAACTTGCCCAGATGTCAGCAAAGGCATACCTGACCGATATCAATGGCGATACCGGAGCCAGTGCTCCAGATATGCCGCTTTCCATCTGCTTCCCACCGGGAGAAAGCAGTGTAAGTATCTCTTATCCTTTAGGAGAAGATGCGGCACTTTGGAGTGAATACAATCCTGTCACATACCGTTTGGAGCTTTCCATGAATGACAGCGGAGAAAAATCTGTGACAAGCTTTGGCCTGCGTAAATTTTCTACCACAGAGACTTCCTTCTTAATCAATGGAACTCCTACTTTTTTACGCGGCAAACACGACGGCCTGATATTCCCAATGACAGGTGCCGTCCCTACTACTGTAGAAGAATGGATTCGCGTTATGAAAATTTCCAAATCCTATGGAATCAACCACTACCGTTTCCATACCTGCTGTCCGCCGGATGCCGCTTTTACCGCCGCAGATTATCTCGGCATTTATATGGAACCACAGCTTCCTTTCTGGGGAACCCTGACAGCACCAGGTGACGAAAACCACAACGAAGAGGAACAGCAATATCTGATCGAAGAAGGCTATCGCATGATGGAAGCCTTTGGAAACCACGCTTCCTACTGTATGATGTCTTTAGGCAACGAGCTGTGGGGCAGTAAAGAGCGCATGGCTGAAATCATCCGCAATTATAAAAAAACAGATACCCGGCATCTGTATACACAGGGTTCCAATAATTTCCAGCACACTCCTGTCCTGCTGCCGGAAGATGACTTCTATGTCGGTGTCCGTTTCAGCAAAAACCGCCTGATTCGCGGCTCCTATGGGATGTGCGATGCACCGCTTGGTCATATTCAGTGGGAAGAGCCTTCTACAATGCATAATTACGACGAAGAACTCTATCCGTCCCATACACAGGATTCCAATACAGACGCTGCAGAAGAAATCGAAATTCAGTATGGAACCGGTGTGAAAAAGGTAAAAGCTGCAAAAGGCGAAGGCGTACTGCTGCCGCATATCCCTGTCGTTTCCCATGAAATTGGCCAATTTGCAGTATATCCAAACTTCCGCGAAATCGAAAAATACACCGGTGTTTTAAAAGCCAGAAATCTTGAGATATTCCGTGAGCGTCTGGCAGAAAAGGGAATGCTTGAACAGGCAGATGATTTTTTCTACGCCTCCGGTAAATTATCCGTACAATGCTATAAAGAAGAATTAGAAGCTGCCGCGCGCACAAAACACCTGGCGGGATATCAGATTTTAGATATCCAGGATTTTTCAGGACAGGGAACAGCTCTCGTTGGCATTTTAGATGCTTTTATGGACAGCAAAGGCCATGTATCACCAAAAGAATGGGCCGGATACTGCTCTGACGGCATACTTCTTGCCCAGTTTGCATCCTATGTCCATACAAACGGTGAAACCTTCCATGCTGCTATGGCAATCCGCTATTATAACCCAGAAAAGCTTGTTGGTAAAACACTTCACTGGGAGCTTCGCAACATATCAAAAGATGCTATCAATACTGGAATTTCTGATTCTCCTGAATCAGTTCCAGCTGCCTCCGGCGATATCCCGATTCCTGATAATGCCTTCGGACTGGTTTCTCTTGGTGATGCTGCTATTACACTGCCTGAAAGACCAGATGCTGCTGTATATACATTAACCTTAACTGTTCCTGGTACTTCTATGGAGAATACTTATGAAGTATACAGCTATCCGGCAGCGAAAAGCAGCCTGGAACTTAGTACGGTATCAAATATCTGTCAGAATGGAACACATCTGTTTCTAACACAGGATTTTGAAGAGGCATCATTGCTATTACAGCAGGGCAAACGGGTTCTTTATCTGCCAAACGAAGTGAAAGAAAGTCTGGAAGGCTTTTACTGTACTGACTTTTGGTGCTACCCAATGTTTCGCGATATCTGCGAATGGATGAAAAAACCAGTAGCCGTCGGTACTATGGGACTTTTAATCCGAACAGAGCATCCGGCTTTGAAGAACTTTCCATCGCATAAATATTCAACACCACAGTGGTATCAACTGGTATCCCATGCGGACTGCGCTATTCTGGAAGACGCTGTGGACAGCACATACCGCCCGATTGTCCAAATGATAGATAACTTTGAAAGAAACCATAAACTTGGTATTCTTTTTGAAGGAAAAGTCGGCGACGGGAAACTTATGGTCTGCACAAGCAGGCTGAGCGAAATAGCAGACCGCCCGGAAGTAAAGCAGTTTGTAAACTCACTGCTCACTTATCTGACCTCAGATAGCTTTGCCCCAGAGGATTCTTTTGATATGGATAAATTACGTAAGGTTTTTATCTAATATAGGTCTGATTCCTATCAATATCGAGTAGGAAGCTAGATGTTTAATTTGGGAGGAAATGAAAATGTGTATTTTAAGTAAGAAAAGTATCAGATGTATGATGATTTTATTGGGAGTTGTTTTCATACTGGCAAACCGTGCTGAAGCAAAGCAGCTAAAGTTGGAATCTTTTCCTAAAAAAATGGAAGTGGGACAGAAAAAGACAGTTAAAGCAAACCAGGTTGTAAAGTGGTCTTCTTTCAATAAGAATATTACGATTGAGACAAAAAAGAAAGCAAAGAAGGTTACTATTTGTGCGAAAAAAAAGGGGATTGGAACACTGGTTGCACAAAAAGGAAAGAAGATAGTGAAAGTAAAAATTAAAATTGTTAATCCTTTCATTTGAGGATATTTAATAATTGTTATAAACTATCATAA
>CANRVD010000148.1 GCA_947643145.1 uncultured bacterium
ATGCCGGAAGCATAACAAACTGTGCCGGAGTAAAGGAAATCGTATAGGTGCTGGCAACTTCTGTTGCCGTCTGCAGGGCAAGTAAATCGGATGGCAGAAACGGTGTGCCGCGTACATTCAATAATACCAGATTTGCAAGTCCGCATGGAAATAATATGAGATTCATAACCAAAACGGCAATGCCCATATTGCCAAATACCGAGTAGAAAATATACTGGATGGCCAATAGAAGAATCCATGTGAAAATCCATACGCTTGGCCTCATATTCAGCAGGTTGTCATGCATCAGTTCAATAACAAACATAACTACGAGCGGATTGAAAACTGCCATTGCAATACGCACACCTTTGATAAATTTGGGCTCCACCAGACACCATTTAATCAAAGACTTTAAACTTCTGTCATTTTTCTTCTTAAAAGATTTTTCCCTCTGCCGCTTTGTTTCTTTCCTCTTTCGCTTGATTAGCAGCTTACGGTATTCCGTAACACGCTCAAAACAGAGAAAAAACAAAACAGCAAATTCAAAAATAAGTGCAATAAATGGAAAAATCTGCCGATAATAATACGTATAGGAAATATTCAGACATTTTTTCCTGGTCTGCATCTTCAAAGTAGACATAAAAGTATTTGGGTCGGTACGGTTTGTCGTATTCAGGGTTGGAATGGTATCATATTCCCTGCCTTTAGAGCTACAGCTTATTTTAATACAGCAGACGGCTCCTTTAGGAATCGTAACCGTATAATCCATAGGCACACGGTACGATGCATTTGGTGTAATATTGTCCACAGGTACAACCGTTTCATAAACAATATTGTTTTCCCCATCCTGCAGCTGGATTTTTAATTCATCACCAACTTCATTCCTCTCAAAGGAACCAAAGCTAAGTGCAAATTCTGATAAAATAACTTTACGTTTAAATTGAAATTTCTGTCTGACAATTTCTGTTTTATCCAAAACACCAATAACAGCGCTTTCGGAGTTTCCAGACTCTACCGTTGCCTTTTGGCGGGAAATTACCGAGCCGGTAAAAACTGCCTGCAATACAATAATTAATCCTGCCAGTAAAAAAAATGTTACCAGCCGTTTTCCTGTAAACCGAAAATACTTATTGCTCATAATGAAAAAACCTCTTTCAATGTTCTTCCTGCTTCTCATCAATGCTGCTAAGCTTTTGCTTTGCCATATTCCAGCCACTTTCCGCAGTGGTGGCAGACAGCTTACGTCTTGCCTCTTCCTGCTTCTTTTCATTCTCACCCATTTTTTTATAAATAGACCATGCAACATAAAAAACAAGGCCGGTTGTGATGGAAAGTGCAATGACAGATACAACATGCGGAATCAGTTTCGCTTTGTAAAAGCCATCCGGCAGATAGGCAAGTACATGAAATCCCATAGCAAAGCCAATCAGACGGTTCCGTAATACATCATTCCGATATGCCTGAAAGACAAATATGGACAGACCGATTTGCAGTACAAAAAACAGCAACGTGCTGATTCCATCCATAATACAGTTAGACAGCGTAAGTCCCGTCACTTCGTCAATCATTGCCTTTGGAAGCGCTGTTGTCGCATCAGGGATTGTATTAATTACAGTAGCTGCCGCATAATACTGCAGATTGGTAAAGCCATACATCAGCATACATTCCACACCGCCATGCCCAATCCCATAGGTAACTGCTGTTTCCCTGTTCTCTCCGTATTTCGGAAGAAAATACCGGAAGGCAAGGTAGCGTCCGGTTTCTTCAAACAAGGCAGCTACAATGCCAAGATAGAGCGCATACAGTATTTCATTGGTGCGTATTACTTTTGATATGGGATTTGTAAAACCGATAAAAAAGGAATACGGGATTACCTGCAAAAGCTTTGCAAACAGGAGAAAGATAAGCGCTCCGGTAAGAGCCGGACGCATATTCTTTTTGGTACGAAGCCTCCAGATAAATATAAGTACAACCGGAAATACAAAGCTAATCACTGCAATTTCCATCAGATAGTTCATTACAGCTGTAGAAACCATAGATATCCTCCATTCTTGCTTAACTCGCTTTGCAAATTTGAGCACAAGTACAAATTCGCAAAGCGAACATAGTTACTTTTCTTCCTTTGCAAAGACCACTATTTCGAGAATATAATGCGCTCGCTCTCAAACATCTTTGTCAGTATAAATGTGCCAAGAAATGTGACAGCCAGATTACTTCCTACTGTTACCAAAACAGACAGGGTTGATGTCTCAAACCGGAAGATTTGTATCATGGACTGTACACTGTTATAGCATGGGATACAATAGTATACAAGGGACTCTTTTGCTGACCCTCCAAACATAGAGGTCAGTCCGATTAACATAATGACAATCATTAATGGCATACAATACGTCTGTGCTTCCTTGTTGCTTTTTGCATAAGCGGAAATCAAAGAAATAACAGAGACAAATACCAGTACGGTGGATAGTACGACAACTGCCAGTAAAAGGTAATCCGTAACGGAGTATACAGTACCATTCAGGCTGTCCGATGCTTCTCCTGATAACTTTGGCAGAGATAAGATAGTTCCGATAGCACTGGATGCACCACTGAGTAATGCGATAAAGGAAAGCGCCAGAATCTTTCCGATAGCAATATGGCTTCTCTTTGCCGGTGTAACTAAAAGAGTGGCAATCGTGCCGCGCTCTTTTTCTCCGGCAATTGATTCCGGTGCAATAGAAATTGTGCCGGAATACAGGAAAACCAGCAAAAGGAATGGAAGCATAGAAGAAAAAATACTTCCTGTCATATCTTCTGCTGTTGCCAAATCAAAGGAAACATCCTCTGTCTGTGGATTGATATCAAAACGGTTTGACATACTTCCTTCATATCCATCTAACAGTGTAACCATGGTGCGATATGCACTTTCCGAAGAAGTCTCAGAGGAATTATAAAAAATCTGTACCTTTGGTGCAGATACTCCAGAGTCCTGTGTATATTCTGTCTGAATTTCCTGTATAAAATTCTCTGGGAAAAGAACAAGAAGGTCGGACTCTTTTTGTGTTATTTCCTGTTTTGCCTTATCTGATTCCTCATCCGATGAAATTTCATTTAAATCAAACTGACTTTTTATCATTTCCTGCAGTGCTTCGTCTTCCGGCAGATTCTGCATATAGCATTCATATTTATAATCCTCTTCAACAGAAATCTGGCTTGATATGGCGTCTCCCATTATGCTGTACATGACAAATATCATAAGTCCTGGCAGCAGAATTGTAGTAAATGCCGTCCTCTTATCCCCAAAAAAGCGTGCCATTTCTTTTTTAAATATTGTTATAATAGAGTTATTCATCAATCTCACCTACACTTTCCTTATAGATTTCGAAGAAACGGTCTTCCAGTGACAAACCATTCTGGATTTT
>CANRVD010000149.1 GCA_947643145.1 uncultured bacterium
AAAGATAGGCGTATTGTGGTGGATGCTATTACAGATGAATCTAATGAGGGAGCGGGGCATATAAAGATTAAAACATGCTACATTGATAATATAGAGTTTACAGGTATGGAAGATACCTCGGAGGGATATCGGCCTGTTTACAAAGGAATCCTGTTTACAGAAGGATATCATGGAGAACGTTATGAATTCTCGTTTGACACACACACTAACAAGCGGGGAGTTACAAAGATGATGGTCAATCCCGTGAGGATTGTTTATGTTGGAGATGTTGTCCTGTGCATAACAAACTCCGATTACGATGGATTTTGCTATTATCACTATTATGATAGATATTTAGAAAAAATGGTCTATGCGCTGACAGATCATGAAGAAACAAAAGCGAACAAGCACAAATATTCCCTTGTTGATTTGTACTTGTACCGGACAGAAAGGGCATAAGTATGTTTAATCCAATAGCGGCGGCAAAAAATATAAAAGATGAATTTATAGGATATATTTCCACATTATTCCATATCTCTGATAGGGATTATGCTATGCAATTTGTTGCAGCATTGCAGGAAGAAGGCGTTGTATCGAAAGGCCCCTATCTTGATATTAGTGATTCTTATAAAACGGGGAAAAGTATGGAGGATATGATTGAAGAAGGCGAGGCTTCTCCTTTATTTCGAGGATTGGAAGGGAATATTCCTGACGGCGAGAAGGAAATACAGATCAATCGAGGGCTGTATCTTCATCAAGAAAGAGCACTCAGGAAAACTAATAAAGGAAAGAATTTGATTGTTACTACTGGTACCGGTTCTGGAAAAACAGAGTGTTTCATGATTCCCATTATAAACCATATCCTGCGTGAAGCAGAGGAAGGAACACTTTCTTCAGGGGTCAGAGCAATTTTGATATACCCGATGAATGCCCTTGCAAATGACCAGATGAAGCGACTGCGAAATATGCTGAAAAATTACCCCGATATTACTTTTGGTGTGTATAACAGCAGTACTAAGCAGAATGAGCAGGACGGTATTACGGAGTATGGAAAAATTTATAAGGATACTAACGGGTATCCGTTAAAACCGTTGAAGAACGAGATTATTTCCCGTGATCGAATGCAGACCATGCCGCCGCATATTTTGGTGACAAATTATGCGATGCTTGAGTATATGATGCTCAGACCGAAAGATGACCTTGTTTTTTCAGGAGCAAAACTTCGTTTTTTGGTGCTGGACGAAGCTCATATTTATCGCGGTGCGACAGGAATGGAGACGTCTCTGCTGTTAAAACGTTTGAAAGCAAGGATCAGCAATCCCGCTAATGTGTTGCATATCCTTACCAGTGCTACATTGGGCGGGAAGGAAGCGGATGGGGATATCGTAAAATTTGCGGATACTTTGTGTAATACCACTTTCATGGCAGAAGACATTATCCGTTCTGAAAGTATAGTTCCATCTTATGATAAGCCAGCTTCTAATATACCAGTTTCTTTGTTTGGCAAGCTGATTGATCCGCAGAAACCACTTAATGAGATTGTCGGTGATTATGAGATAACTATTCCTGCTGGACAGGCGGATGCAGAGTTTTTGTATGATTTATGTGTCAGTGCATCTGTATATAGAGAACTTCGTACAATAATAAACCATCCTATGACGATTCCTGAGATTACAAAAGGTTTTCAGCAAAAACATGAAATCACAGAGCAGGATGTTGTTAATATCGTTAACATAGCGGTACAGGCATCGAAGAATAAATCTCCACTGATAAAGGCACGTTATCATATGTTTGCGAAAGCAATGGAAGGTGCATACATCACCTTGGGGAAGCATAAAAGGCTAATGCTGAACAGAAACCGGAATATAATTATTGGCAGTGAGGATTGGAAGGTTTTTGAATGTGCTGTTTGTGATGACTGTGGTCGTATCGCCATAGTCGGGAAAGAACTGGATGGAAAGTTAGAATTTGCTAATAGTTCTTATGATGCGGAGATAGAATATTATCTGCTTTGGGACAGTCATGACACTGTTCTTGATGGAGATGACGAAGATGAGGAAGAAACTATAGGCGAAATCGGAAAGAACGATTATTTGGTCTGTGCGAAGTGCGGATCGATTATTCATGAGAGTCTGAAATCAGATCCTCCCTGTACCTGTGGATTGAACCATTATGTGAGAGTAAGAAAAGGCAAAAAAGGTGGCGTGCGTGGCGATGGAAAGTGTCCAAGTTGTAATCTTGGACATTTTAAGACATTTTATCTTGGATATGATGCGGCAACAGCTGTCCTTGGAACATCATTGTTTGAGGAATTGCCGGAGAGTGAAAAAGTTCTTAATAGCAAAAAAAGTGATTTGGGAACAAAGAGAGGTTTGTTTAGTTCAGCAAGACAGAATTCACAAGTAGATATCATTAAGAGAAAACGGCAGTTTTTGTCTTTCTCGGATAGTCGTGGTGAGGCAGCATTCTTTGCATCTTATATGACAGCTTCCTACAGTGAGTTTTTACGTCGTCGTGGTATTTGGCATGTTGTGGAGAAAAATTGCGACAATATGGCTTCTCATCCTTGGGAAATCCAGAATTTTGTGGATGAATTGGCATCATATTTTGATTCCTGCCGTACTTTTGCAGAACCCGGTGATAATGGAAAGCAAAATTTGACTGCGATTAGCCGCAAGAATGCGTGGATTGCTGTACTGAATGAAATGGTTAATGCCCGCAGAAGCACCAGCCTTGTTTCCATGGGCATGATAAAGTTTGATTACAAGGGAAATAGTGAAGATATTATGGCAAGCGTTGCAGAAGCATATGGTCAGAACAGTCATGATATGAAAGCCCTGTTTGATTTGCTTGTTATGGATATTGTATACCATGGTGCATTGGAAGGAGAATGCAATTTAACGGATGATGATCGAGAATATATTTTTTATGCTGCCAGACCTAAGCGAATAAAGAGGTGTAAGGATCTGGACAAGGACAAAAAGAAGGCGTATTTGGCAGGATGGTCTGCAGCTTGCAGGAAAAATGGAAAACTATTAAAAAACGGTCGGCTAAAACGCGTTATGAAGGTTCTTGATTTAGACGAAACTGCCGCTAATGAATTGTTACAGATTTATTGGGATGAGATTCTATGCGGGGAGGAGAGTCTCTCTTCTGCTGGTAATGGCGAATTTTATTTTAGTACAGAGAGGTTTACGATAGGGGCAGGCACGGAGGATGTTCCCATTTATGTA
>CANRVD010000150.1 GCA_947643145.1 uncultured bacterium
CCTTCAGAAAGCGGTATTGATGCAATCATCCTTGGTCTGATGGTTTATATTGCAGACATGAAGATTTCAAGAGATAAACAATCTCAGAACTCATGGACGCGGGAAATAACTCTTACTATACCTGTATTTGATGGCTTGTGGAAGGAGTATAAAGTTACCTTGGAACGAATGCTAAAATTTCTTACGGGAGATATTTGGGAGATTCAGTTTACCAAGAGAGAGGTGTTTCTTGCTGATAAAGAAAAGTTCGGTCAAAGAACAGATAAATATAGGATTGCTTCACTTTTTTCAGGTGGTATGGACAGCTTGATTGCGGCAATTAATTATATGGAGCAAAAACAGCCAACCCTGTTGGTTAGTCATGCTGGAGAGGGCAGGGTACGTCATTGGCAAATGAATTTGCTTGCTGCCCTCGATAGTGAGTATAGCAATGTATCCCATGAAAATGCATATCTGTGGACCAATCTTGCCGATATTGAGTTACCTGAAGCAGAAAAGGATATGAATCAGAGAAGCAGATCTTTTCTTTTTATCACAATAGCGATTTTGGCAATGAGTGGAACAAAAGGATGTACACAATTACTAATGCCAGAGAATGGGCTTATTGCGTTAAATGTTCCTCTGGAATACATGCGGATTGGATCGCATAGCACAAGAACTACTCATCCTTTTTATCTTAAGCTATGGAATGAGGTAGTAGGGGGGATCTTCAAATTTTCCATCTCTAATCCATATTGGAACAAAACGAAAGGTGAGATGGCCGCTGAATGTCTTAATAAAGATTTCTTTAAGAAGGTAGTAAACTTGTCATATTCCTGCTCATCTGTCAATAGCGCAAATATTCGTAGTGGGCAATCACAACACTGTGGACATTGTCTGCCATGTATTATCCGTAGAGCAGCGATGCATGGTGCATTTGGAGACTTTGATCCGTCTTCATATTTGTATCCAAAGGTTAAGGAGCTCATTAATGATAGAGGAGCCATAGGTGAACAGATACGCTCATTTCAGTATGCAATAAAGAGATTAAGAGAGAACCCGTGTGCAAATAAAATACTGATTCATAAACCAGGACCGCTTGAAAACGATGAAACATATCTTACGGAGCTTGCCGATGTATACACAAGAGGTTTGATGGAAGTTGAACAGTGGATTCAGGATAGTTTGGAGATGGAAAATGTTAATTGATGTTCATTTTCATTTGGATTTGATGGATAACATGCAATCGCTGATACATGAGTTTCAAACATCAGATGTTGGCATAATAGCTGTGGGAACTACACCAAAAGCCTTCCAAAAAGAAAAAAAGTTCTGTTGTGGAGTGAAAAATATAAAAGTAGGGTTAGGATTTCATCCGCAGCTAGTCTCTGAAAGAGCGCACGAGATAGATTTATTTCTAAGGTTTGTTAAGGAATCCCAATATATTGGTGAGGTAGGAATTGATTTTAATTCATCTTACATTGGATCTAAGGTTCAGCAAATGTCATGTTTTCGAAAAATTGCAAAAGCCTGTGCTGATGAAGGGGGAAAAATATTATCTATCCACAGTGTTAAGGCTGCCAGCACAATTATAGATGAATTGGAAGAAGCGGGAATATTTCAAACTTGTAAGTGTATATTTCATTGGTTTACGGGAACATCTACAGAACGCAATAGGGCCGTAGAAAATGGAGCATTCTTTTCAATTAACAGAAAAATGTTGGTGACTAAGTCTGGAAGGGAATTGATAAAGGTGATTCCAGAAGATAGATTGCTCTTGGAAACAGATGCACCATTTACCATGAAATTTAATTCTACAGTTGGCCTAAGGGCCGAATTATTAAAACTTGTAGATGACATTTCTGCGATTCGAGCTAAGGACTTATCGGTGCAGATAGAAAAAAATTCACTTCAGATATGGGAACAATTAGAGTAGTTGGATAGAAACTGTGTGTTAGAAAGAATGAGAAAGGGAAACGTATGAAAGGATTTTGGAAAGGGCAGTCAAAAACGGCTGCCTTTTTATTATGGGAGGAAATGTTCTATGGCAAAACTGATCTTCACCAGCCGCTACATCCGTGACGCTCCGCCAGAGCATCTGCAGAACTATGTGCGCTACATCAGTACCCGTGAAGGCGTGGAAAAAGCGGATGAAAGCAAAAAGAATCTTCCGGCGACATCCGCCCAGAAAGATCTGATCCGGCAGCTCCTGAAAGACATGCCGGAGTCCAGAGATATGCTGGAGTATGAGGACTATCGACAGCGCTCCACCATCGGCAACGCCTCCGAATTCATCACTCAGGCGCTGGAACGGAACCTGGACATGGCCGCCATGAAGGAAAACTATGTGGACTACCTGGCCAACCGCCCCCGTGTGGAACGGATCGGTGAGCATGGCCTGTTTACGGATGCGGGAAAGCCGGTGATCCTTACAGAAGTGCAGAAAGAAGTA
This sequence comes from uncultured bacterium, assembly GCA_947643145.1. Lineage (GTDB taxonomy): Bacteria > Bacillota > Clostridia > Lachnospirales > Lachnospiraceae > Butyribacter. The sequence goes on from CANRVD010000150.1 coordinate 2,432, forward strand.
TCTGACCACAAAGGACCTGTCTGGACCCATGTGGTCAGCCTGCGCCGGGAAGATGCGGCAAGGCTCGGATATGACTCCGCCAGAGAGTGGATGGCGCTCCTGCGCTCCAAACGTGCCATGCTCTCCAGGCACATGAAGATTGACAGCGTGGATCTGAGATGGTATGCGGCTTTCCATAATGAGGGACATAATCCCCATGTACATCTGATGGTTTATTCCGCGAAGGACAATGATGGATTCCTGACGAAAGCAGGGATCGAAGCCATGCGCTCGGAATTGGCCCATGATATCTTCCGTCAGGATTTTGCCCAGCTCTACGAAGGACAAAATCTGGCACGGAGCAGTTTGAAAGAGAAAGCGGCGGAGCGGATGTGCCTGCTCGCGGACAGCATGCTCCACGGTGTGTGCGAAAGTCCTATCATCGGGGAGAAGCTGCAGCAGCTTTCCGGACGTCTTAAAAATACCAAAGGGAAGAAGGTATACGGCTATCTGAAAACGGATGTAACCCGGATTCTCGGAGTTAACATGACGAGGTTGGTACCTTCACTCCGAGATCC
>CANRVD010000151.1 GCA_947643145.1 uncultured bacterium
TGGTAATCAGTCTGTTATTGTACATCTTTAATAATTTCTGCATCTTCTCCGAAAAGAGCTGTGACTTCACAACCCCGGTCCTTGCAAATACACGGATATTATCCTCCAGCAGTTTCCGCAGCATCTCCGCAGCAATATTCTTGTGCTTCATCCTTCGGATTTTCTCCATATATTCCTCTGATAAAATCGAAATCTCAGGGTTCCTTTTCCCCGCCTCCGCAAAGATATTATAAACACCATCCTGCTCAATCGCCTGCTCCAACAATTTCACAATCCTTGCATTTATTTCATTTGTCGTAATCCCCATTCGTCCGGCGGTCTTGCAGATTCCAGCCTTCACACATTTAAAAAACTCAATTTCCTGCTTTATCCTGGCATCAAGCATACTCCGACAAAGAGTTTCCGCCTGGCTAAGTGCCGTAGCCTCCCGGATAAAACTTTTCTGTTCCTCCTCTACGTCCATCTCAAGGGCAAAATCAACCCCTTTTGCTATCACAGCAAGACGCACTGAATCGTCGGAACCAAAAAAATCAGAATAATCAAATCCGTAAAACATATCCCGCATGATTTCCAGCTTCTCTATCGCTATGGATAATGCCTGTCCCAAATCTGGAATCTTGTCCTGATCACGCTTGGTATACTGACTTAACGCACTTTTCAATTCTGCCGCCATCCCTATGTAATCAACAATCAATCCCGCCTCTTTATCCCTATATACACGGTTGACACGGGCGATTGCCTGCATCAAATTATGACCCTTCATCGGCTTATCAATATACATAGTCGCCATAGATGGAACATCAAAACCCGTCAGCCACATATCCACCACAATTGCAATTTTAAACTCACTGGTATCATCCTTAAATTCCAGCATAAGACCATCCCGGTACGCTTTGTTCCCAATAATATCATGCCAATCCTCATCATCCTGATTGCTGGATGTCAAAACCACTTTCACTTTCTGTTTCCATTCCGGCCGCTTTTCCAGAATAATCCGATAAAGATTGATGGCAATCCGCCGACTCATACAGACAATCATAGCCTTGCCCGTAAGCACATACTGTCTGTCTTCATAATGGGCAATCATATCATCCGCCAAAAGAGACAACCTTTCTTTAGAACCTATGATTGCTTCAATGGTAGACAAGTCTGACTTTGATTTTTCAATCGCCGTCTCTGATGCTTCACCTGTCATTTTTTCGTATTCTGCATCTATCTTTTTCAGCAGTTCTTCATTCAGCTTTATCTTCGCAGTACGGTTTTCATAATAAATCGGAACTGTTGCCCCATCTTCTACTGCCTGCGTCATATCATAAATATCAATATATTCCCCAAAGACCTCCACTGTTGACCTGTCATCAAAATCAATGGGTGTCCCAGTAAATCCGATAAATGTAGCGTTCGGAAGAGAATCCCTCATATACTTTGCCATACCATATTTCCACTCACCTGTTTCCCTATCAAGTTTCCCATCCAGGCCATATTGAGAACGGTGCGCCTCATCTGCCATAAATATGATATTGCTCCGCTCACTCAATACTTCACTGCTTTCCTCAAATTTCTGGATAGTAGTAAAAATAATACCGCCAGCCTTTACCTTTAGCAGTTCCCTCAAATGCTCCCGGCTCTTTGCCTGCTTCGGAGTCTGCCGCAACAACAGCTTGGAACTGGAACAAAACGTGTCAAAAAGTTGATTATCCAAATCATTCCTGTCTGTCAACACTATAATAGTGGGATTATTAAATTTCGGATTACTGACAATGCACCCCGTATAGAATACCATAGACAGACTCTTCCCACTGCCCTGCGTATGCCACACTACCCCGACCTTTCTGCTATGTTCCTCCAGAGCATTCCTTGTTCGCTCCACCGCTTTTCTCACCGCAAAATACTGATGATATCCGGCAATGATTTTAATTGTCCTGCCCTTACTATTTTGGAAAACAATAAAATTCCGTATCAAATCCAAAAGCCTTGCTTTCGGAAATACACCATTCAAAAGAACCGAAAAATAATTAAGTCCTCCCTCTTCCGGTTTTTCTCCATTTTCCGATTTCCACACCATATACCGGGTAAAATCAGACGTGATTGTTCCCATGCAGGTGTCCAGACCATCACTGATTACATTAAAAGCATTGTAATAAAACAAAGACGGAATATCCATTTGGTAGTTCTTAACCTGCTTATATGCGTTTTCAATCGTAGTCTCTTCATTCGTAATATTTTTCAGTTCAAACAATACCAACGGAATACCATTCACAAATACCAAAACATCTGGTCTCTTATTCTTATACTCAATCACGGTATATTGATTGACGACATAAAATTCATTTCTTTCTGGTTCTGCAAAATCAATCAACTTTACCGTATAAGTACGCAGTTCCCCATTCACACGATAATTAACTGGAACGCCCTCAATTAGATATTTATGAAAAGCCGCATTCATATCCTCTAATTTAAGCAAGCCAAGGTTTTTAATAGACTTGTAGGCTTCTTCTACCATGTCGGTCTTAATCCTCTGATTTATTTTAAACATAGCAGATTCAAAAACATCTCTAAGTATCACCTCATGATAATCTCTACTGATATCCGGCCCATAGAAATATTCGTATCCATTTTTCCGTAATTCTGTTATAATTACCTGTTCTAATGTATTTTCATTAATAGGCATAAAATCACATCTTTCCTTTTATCTTTTCTTAGACATACGCCAAAAAGCAATCTTTATCTGCAAATACAGATACCAATCATCCAAAAAATAATCAAACTCCATAGCATTTGCAAAATATGGCTCTATTATTTTCAGTTGCACCCTCGCCCATTCCAAATTAGTAACCTTAAATCTATAATCAATTTCCCTTGCAACGTCCATCATTTCTTCTTCCGATAACCTTAATCCGTGAAACTCAGATTTATTAAATACCTGCAAAGTCTGTGATTA
>CANRVD010000152.1 GCA_947643145.1 uncultured bacterium
ATATTACAAATTTTAAGGAGATGTATGGAATGGCAAGAGAGATAGAAACAAGATGTCTGCATCTGGAGGAAGAAGGCGGAAGTGACAATTATGGGGCAATCAGTTATCCGATTTACCAGACAGCTACCTATGCCCATCCAGGTGTGGGGAAAAGTACGGGGTATGATTATACAAGACTGCAGAATCCGACAAGGGAGCATTTGGAAAAAACAGTGGCATCCCTGGAAAGCGGAATTGATGCTTTTGCCCTATCTACTGGAATGGCCGCCATTACCCTGATGATGGAACTGTTTGAGCCGGGGAACCATCTGATTGTGGATTCTGATTTATACGGTGGAAGTATACGTTTATTTCGGAATGTATCAGCAAAAAACGGGGTTTTTTTCTCAAGTATTGACTGTTACAGAGAAAATGTGGAAACGTACATAAAGGAAAATACGAAAGCGGTTTATATTGAGACACCGACCAATCCCATGATGAATGTAACGGATATTGCAGAGCTTGCAAAAATTACAAAGAAGCACAATATTCTGCTGATTGTGGATAATACATTTCTTTCTCCGTATTTTCAGAATCCGCTTCTGCTGGGTGCCGACCTTGTGGTCCACAGCGGTTCTAAATATTTGGGCGGCCACAATGATACACTGGCAGGATTTTTAGTGACAAACCGTGAGGACATCCGTGAGAGGCTGCGTTTTCTGATTAAGACAACGGGGGCAGGGCTGGCTCCGTTTGACTGTTTCCTGGTTCAGAGAGGCATCAAGACACTGGGAATCAGGATGGAAAAGGCGCAGGAAAATGCAATACAGATTGCAGGATGGCTGTTCGGGCAGGGAGCAGTCACGAAAGTCATTTATCCGGGGCTTGCAGGGCATCCGGGACATGAGATTATGAAAAAGCAGGCAAGAGGTTTTGGGGCAATGATTACCTTTCAGGTAGAGAGCAGGGATTTTGCGCTGGCAGTTTTAGAGAAGGTCAGAATGATTAAGTTCGCGGAAAGCCTGGGAGGTGTGGAGACGTTGATTACCTATCCGGTTACCCAGACACATGCCGATGTCCCACCGGAGATACGGGAACAAAATGGTATTACGGATAGTACCCTGCGGTTGTCGGTAGGTATTGAGAATAGTAAGGATTTATTAGGGGAATTGGAATGGGTTTTTGATGAAATAGAGAAGAATTCTGCTATATGTGTTGAAGGGGAGACGGATGAGTATGGAGCGTAATTTAGATTTTGATACGGTCATCGACCGAAGAAAAACAAAGTGTCTGAAGTATGATTTTGCCAAAAAACGCGGCATGCCGGAGGATGTGCTGCCGATGTGGGTGGCGGATATGGACTTTAAGACATCCTCTTATGTGGAGAATGCCCTTGCGGAATGGGCGGGGCATGGTATATTTGGTTACAGTGAAGTGCAGACTCCTTATTTTGAGACGGTTCGGGAGTGGATGAAAGAGCATCATGGGTGGGAGCCGCAGGAAAAATGGCTTATTAAGACACCGGGTGTGGTTTTTGCACTGGCGATGGCAGTCAGGGCATATACAGAGCCGGGGGATGCCGTATTAATCCAGCAGCCGGTTTATTATCCTTTTTCCGAGGTAATTCAGGATAATGGCAGAAAAGTAATAAGCAGTGATTTGTATCTGGGGGAGGACCACCGATACCACATTGATTTTGAAGATTTTGAGAAGAAAATCAAAGCGGAAAAGATTCGCCTGTTCCTGCTGTGCAGTCCGCACAATCCGGTGGGACGGGTATGGACGTTGGAAGAATTAACCAGACTTGGGGAACTTTGTGTCAGACATGGCGTGACAGTCGTTAGTGATGAGATTCATCATGATTTTATTTTTCAGGGAGAGCATCATGTATTTGCCGGACTGAAAAAGGAGTTGGAAGAAATCAGCGTAATCTGTACATCACCGAGAAAAACATTTAATCTGGCGGGAATGATGTTGTCAAACATCTTTATTCCGAACCGGACACTGCGTAGAAAATTCCGGAAGGAATTGGATGCGGCAGGAATCAGCCAATTGGGTATTATGGGATTGGTGGCATGTGAGGCAGCATATTCTAAAGGCGGAGAATGGTATCAGGCTATGATGACTTATGTAAAAGATAACATTACATATACCAGACAGTATGTAAAAGAATATTTGCCCGGTGTGGCTGTGATGGAACAGGAGGCAACTTATCTGGTCTGGCTGGATTGCAGGGGGGTGGGACTGGATGCAGAGGAACTTGACCGGCGTATCATTCACCAGGCAAAATTATGGCTGGACAGCGGTAAAATCTTTGGGGACAGCGGGAAAGGCTTTCAGAGAATTAACGTGGCATGTCCGAGAAGTGTTTTGAAAGAGGCGCTGCAAAAACTGAAAAAAATATGCATAGACAGGTAATAGGAAATACCTATTAGATGCAATAGAAAAAAACTGGAAGCGGTAGTATTGACAAAGCGTGTATGCATGGTTATAATACAAAACATATTAACCTACTATTTAAGAAGGGAAGAAAGGAATGGTCAGTATGAGGAAAATGAATGAAAGAAACAGGAGAAGGGGTATGTGTTGTCATCATATGACAGGCAGAAATAAGAATTGTATTCCATGTACGGCCGGCAAGTAGTATATGATATTGTGAGAAACTACAGTTGTTGGGAGTATATGACAACTGTTTTTTTTGTGTAAAAAATAAAATGGAGGACGAATTATGAGTGAAATAAAAGAAAATGCATTGGAACTGATCGGCGGGACACCGTTATTGAAACTGAACCGTTATAGCAGACAGGCGGAAATGACAGATGCTGTGATTTTGGCAAAGCTGGAATATCTGAATCCGGCAGGTTCTGTGAAGGACCGTATTGCACTGGCTATGATAGAGGATGCAGAAAGA
>CANRVD010000153.1 GCA_947643145.1 uncultured bacterium
TTTTAAGTAAATACCGAAAGGAGGCTGTCAACGTGAGTATATTTGAATATGACGAGGAACAAACGATACGCATGATAAAACAAGATGAATACCGTCTTGGAAAAGAGGACGGTATCCTGCTGGGCAGGGAAGAAGGCAGGGAACAGGGCATTTTACAGTCACTCTGCAAACTTATGAGTACATTAAAACTTAATGCCAGCCAGGCCATGGACGCACTTGACATCCCGGAGGAGGAACGGGCTTTTTATACTGCCCAGATGCAAAAGAAATCATGAGAGTTTGTCGTAACCGAATGAAATTGAAACCTTTCACGCTTTTCTTTTGGCCGGAATTCCTGTATATACCCCACTTTCCAGCAAATCCCGTACCACTACAGCTCCGGCACCAACGGTAACACCACTTCCAATTCTTTTTCCTTGAATAATCTGCGTTCCAGTTCCCACTTCAGACATGATTCCAATACTAACACATCCCGACACATTTACACTGGGATACAGAGTAACATAATCTGAGATAATATCGTCATGTCCCAAAGTACAGTCCAAATTAATTGTGACATGTTTGCCGATGACAATATTGGTCGTTAAAATAGAGCTGGCACAAATAATCGTCCCTTCTCCTATTTTTATATGTTCAGACATTATCACAGAAGTGTCAATCAAAGTAGCAAACTCAACATGGTCATACTGCGACAACTGCCCTACAAGCCGCTCCTTAAGTTCTGGCAAACCAATTGCCAAAATAACCGAAACCTCTTCCTGCAGATTCTGAAAATATGTACAATCTCCTACTACCTGTATTCCGTTTAATTCCCGGCCATGGCGAGCACCCGGTCAGCAACAAAATCCTTTCTGGTCCGGTTACTCTCAACAATAGCTGATATCATATTCTGTGGCACATCCGAATAATTCGCTAAAAGCTGTTTTGTATCCTTAGGCAAACAATAACCACCATAGCCAAAAGAAAGATTATTATAATAATTGCCAATCCTCGGGTCCATGCATACGCCTTTGATAATATCCACCGTGTTCAGTCCTTTGACCTCTGCGTAAGTGTCCAATTCGTTGAAATAGGACACCCACAATGCCAGGTACGTATTGGAAACAGCTTTACAGCCTCCGCTTCTGTAGTTCCCATGTAAAGAATATCAGTTTCCTTTTTTTCTGCTCCCTCCTGCAGCAATTCTTCGAATTCTTTTGCAACAGCAGCCTGTTTTTCATCTTCCAAATCTGCACCTACAATAATTCTGCTTGGGTACAAATTATCATACAAAGCCTTACTTTCCCTTAAAAACTCCGGACTAAAGATAATATTTGATGTATGATATTTCTCACGGATGCCCTTCGTAAACCCAACTGTTATGGTGCTTTTAATAACCATAACAACATCCGGATTTACAGACAAAACAAGCCGAATCACATTTTCTACTGCACTGGTGTCAAAAAAATTCAATTTGCTGTCATAGTTTGTCGGTGCTGCAATAATAACAATATCTGCCCCCTGATATGCGCTTTTGCCAGCAAGAACTGCCGTTAAATTAAGTTCTTTTTCCAAATGGAATTTTTCAATATATTCATCCTGGATTGGTGAAATCCCATGATTAATCTGCCTGACCTTGTCCTCAACCACATCTGCTACTGTTACTACATTATTCTACGCCAGCAATACCGCTAATGAAAGGCCAACATAACCTGCTCCGGCTACTGCAATTTTTTTATTCATCTGTTTATTCCCCCTTATCAGCATCGAAATTACTGCAATTCTTATATTACTTCCGAAGTAATAATTTATCCTGCAAAAATCATCCCTTTCTCATATTCCATAAAACTCCCGGTACCACTCCGCAAATCTGCGCAGTCCCAATCTCAAATCCGTCTGTGGTTTATACCCAAAATCCCGTTCCAGTGCAGAAGTATCCGCATACGTAACCAGAACATCTCCCGCCTGCATTGGCATTAATTCTTTATGTTTATCAAAATCATAATCTTCCCGCAGTACCTTTGCCCGAACCAGCTCCTGCTGTAAAATATCTACAAAATCCAGAAGGCTTTCCGGATGGGAATTCCCTATATTATAAATTTTGTATGCCAGAACCGGCAGACCATCCATACCGGTTTCCCTTTTAGGTAAATGCTCTATCACACGCTTCACACCCTCTACAATATCATCAATATAAGTAAAATCCCTCTTGCAATTACCGTAATTGAATATCTGAATTTTCTCGCCCTTTAACAGCTTATTAGTAAATCCAAAATAAGCCATGTCCAGCCTTCCCGCCGGCCCATATACCGTAAAGAACCGCAGCCCCGCTGAAGGAATGTTATAAAGTTTGGAATAGGCATATGCCATCAGTTCATTTAATTTTTTAGTCGCCGCATATAAGAAACCGGATGATCCACCCCACTATACCCATCCTTTAACCTATCCCCATCATAGGAATGCCTGCATGCTTCTAAAATATTGAAAAAACCATCTATTACTTCGGCGGTTAAATATCGCAGTTTTTAACTCGTCTAAATTCCCGGTT